>JAPOJQ010000099.1 GCA_029978335.1 Actinomycetota bacterium | reverse complement strand
GGGCGCACGGTGGACGTGGCCGTGTCGCCTTCGCTGGAACAAGCGCAATTGCTGTTGCGGTGTGGCTCGCGATTCCGGGGCCAACAAGCACGAATGCGGTCGATACTGCCGCGCTCGAAGCCGTCGTCGGCGCCCGCACCACCTCGGTCATGGCGACGACCACGGCAGTGCCAACGACGACTGCCACGACGACACGGTCGACCTCGACCACCACCACCTCAACGGCAACTACTACGACCACCACGACCATCGTCCCTTCCGGACCGCCGGTGACGACGCTGTTCTGGTACGGCGACTCGATCGCGAATGACACGTGGCCACCGCTCGAAGCCGTTCTGACCGAAGCAGGGATCGATGCCCACTCCGGCGC
Source organism: Actinomycetota bacterium (assembly GCA_029978335.1). Classification (GTDB taxonomy): domain Bacteria; phylum Actinomycetota; class Acidimicrobiia; order Acidimicrobiales; family Ilumatobacteraceae; genus Casp-actino5. The sequence continues at coordinate 4,193 of JAPOJQ010000099.1, read as the reverse complement.
GTTCGGCGGCGTCGGTCTCGTCGCGCGCGACGGTTTCCCCGATCCCTTCGGGGTGTTGACCACGCACCTTGACGAGGTGCAGCCCGATCTCGTCGTCATGCAGTTGTCGATCTGGGATGGCTACGAATCATCCGACGATCAGATCGCCGCGTTCGTGCGACTGGGTCAACTCATCGAAGAACGCGACCTTCGCTTGGCCCTCGTGACCATTCCCGTGCGTGCCGAAGATCAAGCTGATCCGGGTGAAACCATGCTCGTGGCTAACGCCCAACAGTTCGCTGCTGATCACAGCGATCGTGTCGTGTTCCTCGATCAACGAGATGTGTTCGGTGACACCTTCGCCTTCGACATCGATGGAGATGGCAATCCTGAACGCAAGCGTGATGGCGTGCACCTGTGCCCCACCGGCGCGCTCGCCGTCACGTTCTGGCTCACCAAGCAACTTCAGGTGCACTACGAGGGCATCGCCATGCCGACCGGATCGGAATGGATCATCGGCGACTGGCGCGCCAACGAACGCTACGACGACCCGCCCGGTGCCTGCGCCGGACTGTGACGTCACTCAGCGACATCAACTGCGCTCAGTCATCTACCGGCGCAACAGCCAACCATGCGGCAACGCCGACCAGTGCGGCGGTCATCGGCACATGCAGTACCCCGAAATGCTGGGGCCACGCGATGCCATGCGCTGGATGATCAATCAACACTTCGAGCACGACGATGCCTGCGCCGCCAGCGATCACTGCGAGCGCTAGCCATTCGCCTCGCGGCACGGCGAACGCCGCAATCATCACCGCCACGCCTGCGAGCGGGTCGACGGTGAGCGCAACCACCGCGCCGGCAGCGACAGCCCGAAGCGCTCGTGCTCGAACGCCGTGGATCGCCGCGTGGTTCCTACGCCGACGACGCGGCGCAGCACCTGGGTCAATCAGCACGACCAGCGCGATGACGACAGCCGCAACGCCTGAGAAGGCCATCGACCATCGATACCAACGATCGGGTTGCCAACGGATCGTCAGATCGTCGAGGGTGATGTCGTTCGCGACTCGCACTGCCATCGCACCGCCAATGAGCGACACCGGTTCGAGCGATGCACCATCATGTTCGATGCTCCACCCATCGGCCGCAGCGTGCGGCACAATGATCGTGCAGCACTGAGCGGAGCTCGCTTCGTTGGGCTTCGTGTCATGCGGGGTGAAAACCAAGAGATCGGCAGCGGATTCGATTCGACGATCACCGGCACGCATCGTCAACGGAATGCCATCGCACGTACCGCCAGTTATCGGGTCGATCGGTACATCGACACCATCAAGTCGCAGCACTCCGGTACGGCACTCCGTACCCGCGACGCCGACCCCCGTGACGTGCACATCAAATTGGGCGTCAGCGACCAGTGGCACCACCCGACGAAGCAACGGCTCTGGATCCGATCGGCCGACGATTGCACGGTTGAGATACCAGCGCTGCAGCACCAGCGCATCGCCATGATCAACCGCTGGCACCACCAGCCACTCGCTGAAGTCATCAACCATCGACGATGGCACGAGTTCCGAAAGGCCCGCACGTGAGGTACCTGGAAGCACCTCATCGATCGTGACGGTGAGCGAGTACGTCTCCGCCGGAAGTTCGAGCGCCGCAAAGCGGCCATCGACGTCGGCCTCGAGCATCGTGGTCACCGCTCCCGCACGCGATATCGACTCGACCTTCAACCGTGTGATGCCTCCAACCTCAGCGACAGCGACTGGGGCCACCTGTGCGATGTAGCCCTCGATCGATAACGACGGTGCCCATGCTGGATCCGCCACGAGCCAAGCGGTATCAGGGTCGCCGTCGAGCGCCATCGCCGCTCGATACTCGGGCTGGAACTCAAAAGGATCGCCGTAGGTGCTCGCTGAAACCGTGTGCGTCCCATCGCCGAAGCGAGCGACCGTTCGAATGGAGTCCGGCTCGGTCAGTTCGGCCACGCCGTCGCGCTGCAGATCAGACGGTTCGCTCGTCGCTCCGAGCGTTCCTTGCGACGTTCGCCATTGCCTCACCGCATCACGGTCGCCATCAGTCACGATGACCGGCACCGCATCTGGCGCCGTGTCGGCTCGCCACACCGTCATGCCGGGGCGAATCAGCCCTGCATCGATGGCAGCGAGCGCACCACGGCCCCCGCCGAACACCGCCACCTCACTGCCGGTGGGCCCGAGATCATCAGTGTTCACTTCGTACAGCCCGACCACACCATCGACGAGCTCGATCGTGTCGAGCCCGTCAGCACCGTCAAAGACGTCAACTGCGAGCGGCGCAGTGCGATAGCGCTCATGATCAACATCGCCCGCGACCCACACGTGATCCGCGCCGAGCAGTTGGGCGACCGTCGCCATCGAATTCGGAACGAGACGTCCCTCTTGGATTGCATCATCAGCAGCGAGCAACAGGTCCATCCGGTCTGGCGAACCGAGCGGCAACAGTTCGCGAGTGATGACCGGCGCGGTTGACGTCCATGGAGGGTCTTGCGTATGGCCCCAGGTGAACGTCGAGAACTCGCTGCCTGGGACCACGAGAACTCGCTCAGCCGCATCGAGTGCGTCGAGCGCGCCGTTCCACGATGCCGGTGGATTCGCAGGCCGAGACAATGCCGGATCGACGATGCGACCAAGGCTGAACCACGGTGCTGCAATGGCCAGCACACCGAAACCCGCAGCGACGATGATCGGCTGCGGGCGGAGCCGTGACACGAGTCGTCCCACACCGATGGCGAGCACCAACCCCAACATCGGAAGGGCCCGGGTCGATGAGCGCACCGCCGTCAATGCGCCATCGGACAAACCGTTGAGTGCGAGTTCGCCAAGCGGCGACGCATCATCGATCGGATATACGCCAACGGCCAACACGACGGCCACCAGCATCACCGACGCCAGAAAGCCGCGATGTGCCCACCGCCCGGCACACGCCCCAACGAGACCGGCGACCGACATCAACATGGTGGCCCCAACCACCACCACTGAACCGGTCAACAACCGGCCAACCTCGGTCGTCGCGAGCCCATTGCCCTCAACCACATAGGTCAGCCAGTAGCCCGACAGTCGAAGCACCTCGGGCCCGGTGGCGGTTGACGAGACATCACGCAAGGTCTCCGAGAACGACAACAGATCAGGACCTTGTCGAGCACCGACCCACGCTGACATGAGCCACCATGCACCCGCCATCGCCGTCGCTGCACCAGTAGCGATGCTGAGTCCGACTGCCCTGCCTGCCGTGACGTCGCCACGTCGATGCGCCCACCAGAACCACATGATCGGCAACGGTGTGATCATCAAAATGGCCGTCGAATTCACACCACCAGCTGACGCCAAGGCGAAGGCGAGCACCGCCACCCAACGCGGTGATGGTCGCGACGTTGCGCACACCGCAGCACCGAGCACCCAGCCAGCAACGACCCACGGCAGCAACATCGCCGATGTTCGGGCGAGATACGGCACCGCATACGGCGATACCTGATAGACGAGCCCCGCGACCGTTGCCGCTCCGGCACCGAGGCCCAGCATCCGCGCCGACCACCTCGCACCGAGACCCGCCACGATCAGCAGCAGCACCAGCCACAGTCGCTGTTGCACCCAGTCGGGCAACGCGTTCGTGATCGCGAAGAACGGTCCGGTTGGCCACAAGTAGCCAGCGTGTTGCTGGATCACCCATCCACCGTGCAGCGATTCATCCCACGATGACGTGGCGGCTCGAATCAGCCGCATCGGGTCACCAGTCAGGTCGTACTTGGTGTCGGCGTTGAGTTGGCCGCGATCCGCAAGTAACAACAGCACCGGCCATAACACGAAAAACCATGACGGCGGCCGGTCGATCGAAGCCGACCGACGAATCACTGGATGGCGCCGAGGAGCCCGTAAATGGCAGTCACCGTGACCAACCCAGCTGCGCTCGTTGCGATCACCACGAGTTCCACGTTACGACGTCGAGCCGGATCGCTTGGGCCGTGGTCCTCCCACCATGCCGCCGAAGCCAACAACAGGCCGAAGGCCGTGATCACAAAGCGCGGTCGAGCGGTCACCGTCGCTGGCGACAGCATGAGTGCCACCACGCCGACGGTGTAAGCCACGAGCGCCGGATGGGCACGGGTGCGGCGCAGTGCCAGCAGCCCAATAACGATGGCGATCACCGACGCAGCGGTCAACGCACGGGTCGGTGATCCG
>JAPOJQ010000016.1 GCA_029978335.1 Actinomycetota bacterium | reverse complement strand
TCAACCTCGATCGACGACACGTTTTCACCACCAGAGATGATCACATCTTTTTTGCGGTCGGAGATGGTGACGTAATTCGCGTCATCGATGAGACCACCATCGCCGGTGTGGAAGAAGCCATCATGAATCGCCGCGGCCGTTGCGTCGGGCTGATCCCAGTAACCCTCCATGATCATGTTGCCAGCCGCAAGCACTTCGCCATCGGCACTGACACACATGGTGCAGCCAATGACCGGAGCGCCCGCACGATTGAGTTGCGTTGCCCGATCTGCCGGGCTGAGATCGTCCCATTCAGCGCGAGCGCGGTTCATGGTGAGGAGCGGAGCGGTCTCGGTGAGCCCGTAGATCTGGCAGAACTCCCATCCGAGTTCGGTCTCGCAACGCTCGATGGTCCGGGTGGGAGGTGGCGCACCGGCGACGACAATCCGGGTGATGCCCGAACCGGGAATTGGGCCATCCCAATCTGCGGCGGCATCAAGCACGGTATTGAGGACTGCGGGCGCTGCGCACATCAGCGTGACGCCTTCGCGCTCCACGCGTCGAAGGATTTCGGGCCCGTCGATTTTGCGCTGGATGATGTGGCGACCACCCATACCGGTGACGGCATAGAGCATTCCCCAACCGTTGCAATGAAACTGGGGGAGCGTGTGCAGGTAGACGTCGCGGTCGTTGACACCCATGTGCCAACCAAAAATTGAGGCGTTGGTCCACAGGTTGCGGTGCGTGAGTTGAACGCCTTTCGGACGGGCGGTGGTTCCGGAGGTGTAGTTGATCGTTGCCGTGGCGTCCTCATCGGGTGTCCACGCTGCCGGCTCCACGTCGTAGCGCATCAAGATCGCATCGGATGCAGTGCCAATCGTCCACTTCATCTCGCATTCCACGTCTGCCATCGCTTCTTCGAGTTCAGGGTCGATGAGCAACACTCGGGCCCCCGAATGCTTGACGATGTAGGACACCTCTTCGGCAACGAGGCGGAAGTTGACGGGCACGAGGATGCGGCCAGATCCAGAGACGCCGTACAGCGCGGTGAGTAAGCGTGCGGAGTTATGCGACACCATGGCGATCCGTTCGCCAACCGCAATGCCGAGCGCATCGAGTCCGGCAGCCATCGCTCGAGCTCTCCGCGCCATCTCGCGATAATCGATGCTGCCCCACGATTCGGCCGGTTGATCAGGTTCGTCGACAATGGCGACCCGATCGGGGTAGACCAATTCAGCTCGTCGCAGGAAGTCGTTGACCGTCATTGGAACTTTCACGCCCGACAACTTAGTCCTTGGCAGTGACGACGGTCACGTGGGAGCGCCGCGGGGTGCTGCGGCTACGGTGGCTCCATGGCCGCCACCGATGGACGACGACTAGGGATGACCGTTCCGCTACCAGGTCACTTGCATCAGCATCGCGAGGGACTGCAAGAACTTGCTGACCTTGGATACAGCGATGTGTGGAGCGCCGAATCTGATGGGGCCGATGGGTTTACGCCGCTGGCGCTTGCAGCGGCGTGGGAACCACGACTTCGTCTTGGCACGGCCATCATCCCGGCGTACACGCGGGCTCCTGCGTGCATGGCGCAGTCGGTGGCGTCGCTCGCTGATGCTGCTCCCGGTCGATTTGCGATCGGTATTGGTTCATCCAGCAATGTCATCGTCGAACGGTGGAACGGCATTCCCTTCGAACACCCCTATCGGCGTGTTCGCGACACGGTTCGGTTTCTGCGTGCCGCGCTCACGGGCGAAAAGGTGAGTCATACCTACGACACCTTCACCGTCGACGGCTTTCGCCTCGGTGTCCGACCCGAGGTCACGCCCCCAATTCTGGTGGCAGCGCTGCGTGAACAGATGCTTCGGCTCGCGGGCCGCGAGGCCGATGGCGTGATCATCAATTGGCTTTCTCCCGAGGATGTGCGCCAAGTAGTCGACGTTGTTCATGGAGCAGCGAAGGGTGAAGAGCGCGAAGTCGTGGCGCGCATCTTTGTCTGCCCAAGCGAGAACGCGTCGGTCGTTCGTGATGCTGCTCGGTTTGCCATCGCTGCGTACATGAATGTGCCGGTCTACGCGAGCTTTCAGGAATGGCTCGGTCGCGGCCCAGCCCTTGAAGCGATGTGGTCTGCATGGCGCAGTGGTGATCGCAAGGCAGCGCTCGCTGCAATCAGCGATGACGTCGTGGATGCCTTGGTGATACACGGGTCACCCGAGCACTGTCGGCGAAGGATCGCTGATTACTTCGATAACGGCGTGACCACCGCAGCGCTTGCGTTGCTGCCGCTCGATAAAGAGCTTGACCATTGGGGCGCTATTCGAAGCCTTGCTGGTTAGTTCACCGTCAGGCAGCGGAGCGTTCTGATCGCCGCTGTTCGAGCACTCGAAGTAGACGCTGCACCTCGGCGGTGCCGAGCCGGACCGTTTCAGGATCGAGTCGCAGAGACTCAGGAACCCGCGGTGGTGGAAGCAGCGTGAGTTGGTCGATGGTCGCTTCAGCCATGACGACATCATCGTCAAGGGGTGTCGCACTCAACCTGTGACGACTGCGCCCACCACGATCGAACCGAGAATGAGACCGCCGACGATGATCGCCTCTGGGGTTCCTCGATAGCGCCGATCAGTGGCGACACCGCCAACAACCGCGCCTGCGACCGCTCCACCGAGATGACCGCCGATCGAGATTCCTGGCACGACGAATGTGATGAAGATGTTCAACATCAGCAGCGATCCGATCGGGGTGCGCAGGGGGTTGATGCCTTGGCGCCAGTAGCCGATAGCAGCGAAACCCATCAAGCCAAACACGGCCCCAGACGCTCCGCCATGAAGGCCATTGGGTTGCATGACGAGCGCCCCCGCTGCTCCGCCGAGCAGACTCGCGAGGTAGGTGCCGGTAAATCGAAGCCGACCCACCGCTGGTTCAAGCATTGAACCCAACTGGAACAACAGATACATGTTGAAGCCGAGGTGGATGATCCCGAAGTGGATGAATCCGGCACTCACCATCCGCCAGAGGTCCACCGGGGAGTCGACCAAGAGACGGCTCAACCCAAGATCGAGGTGGAGAGCGGTCGTTCGACCAGAAAGCATGCCCGGATCGGTCATCGTCATGATGACGAACACCCCGAGGTTGATCGCAATGATCGTCCTCGTCACCAGAATTCCCTGAGCTGCCTGCCATCGCCGGGCTCGTGTCGCCACATCGGGCTTGGCTGCACGCACGCACGTTGGACAGATGCTGCCCACCGATGCCGGCCGTAGGCAATCTGAGCATGCAGGCGTCTGGCAGCGGGTGCAACGGCGACCGGCCGCTCGTTCGGGATGCCACGCACACGGCACCGTTGCCGCAGCTGGTGGTGGCGGCGGCAGTTCGCTCATGACGCTTCGCCAAGTTGCCGAATCAACTGCCACGAGTGGATACCGGTGCTGTGACCGTCGTTCCATTCGAACGCGATCCCGAGCGCTCCATGGAGTTCCGCATTCACGATGCTTGGAGCGTCGCCGCCAACCGGCTGATTGCGATCACGACGCCCTCTGCAGTCCGCGCATGGACAATGCGTACGCAAGGTGATGACGTCGACGTTCACCTCGACGTCATCGGCAAACACCACCGTCATTCCCATCGTCCGACGAACGTCGACCGTGAGTGGCTCGAGCGCCGGGATGGTCACGGTGCCGACGTCGCAGGGGGATCGGTTGGCGCCACGTAGGGGACTGCGGGCTCTCGCATGTCACGGCCGTCTCCGGTGTCGCACCCGGAGACGAAAAGTGCCGTCACTACGATGATCGCTCCGAGAAGGGTTCCTCGCACGATGTCAGGCTACCGGTAGCCTCCGAGACGTGCCCGGACGTGACAACGATCGACGCCCGACGGTGATGACGATCCACGCGCATCCTGATGATGAGGCATCAAAGGGTGCTCCCACCCTTGCCAAGTACGCCTCCAGTGGATGCACGACCGTGCTCGTGTGTTGTACTGGCGGCGAGGAAGGTGATCTGCAGAATCCTGCGTTGCGAGAGCCTGGCCAGCCCTTTCATGGTCTTGACGCCACCGAGGAGCGTGTGAAACTCGCAGAAATTCGTCCACAAGAACTGGCGGAATCGGCAAAGGTCATTGGCTTCCAATTCGTTGAAATGCTTGGATATCGCGACTCGGGAATGGCGGAGAGTCCGGCGAATGCGCATCCTGACTGCTTTCACATGGCAGATCGAGATGAGGCCGTTGGTCGTCTCGTCGCGCTCATTCGCCTACACCGGCCCGACGTGCTCATCACCTACGGCGATGAGCAAAGCGGCTACCCGCACCCAGACCACTTGCGTGTCCATGAGGTCTCGGTGCATGCCTTTGCGGCTGCAGCTGAACCTCGTTTCCGTCCGGACCTCGGCGAGTCGCACGCCATCAGCAAGCTCTACTACTCGATGTGGTCGCGTGATCGGATGATGGCGGTGCATGAGGCGCTGTTGGCCAAGCACGGTCGATCACCTTTTGACGAGCGTTGGTTCGAACGACCTGGTCACGATGAACGCATCACGACGCGTATCGACGTGAAGGACTTCATGTGGGCGAGAACGGGAGCATTGCGGGCTCACGCGACGCAGGTTGACCCGACTGAATTGTTCTGGTTTGGTCTTGATGAGAGCGAGCTTGCTGCCGCTCATCCGACCGAGGACTGGATTTTGGCCGAGAGCCGTGTTGGCTTCCCTCCGACTGGCGTCGTTGAAAACGACTTTTTTGAACGAACGGAATGGGAGGGCCACACAAGATGAGTGGGGTTCAGTATCGAATCGCGCTATCGAAGACTGAGGAGCGCGTGAGCGGGCCCGACGATGCGTCGGTGGTGGTTACCGTGCCGGCAGCGGTCGTGAAGACCTCAGATTTCAACGCAACGGTGGAATTTATGCGTGGCCGATTGAAGTCGGTCGGACCGACCGGTCCACTCTTTGCCGCGTTGTCGGATGGCTCTGCGCAACGTGACCTTGTCAGGCTCGCATCAGATCTCTGAGAGCCCGGTAGCCGATCAAGGTGATGCCGGTTTCCTGGGCCTGACGGCGTATCTCTCCGCTCAGGAGCAAATCAAGATCATCGATCCAGCCTTCGGCCGCCTCGCTCATGGCTCGAACCTCAGGCGTATCGATAGCCGGCTGAAGATGGATCTCGGTAACGCCGGGGGCGAGCGCCTCAAGCGTTGCTAAAACCCGAGTTCGTGAACCCGCTCGCCAGTCGTGATCGAAGTGATCAGGGAAGATCACGCCCTCGTCGTGGGCGAGAGCTCTGAATGGGAATCCAGCTTCGGTGGTGGTGATCGTCGACGGCAACCGGATGGGCAGTTGAAATTCGACCGCGAGTTCAAGATAGACATCAAAGAACTCTGGTCGCAGCGTGATCGCAGTGAGATGGGGTGCAAGGTGGGTCACGTCGATGCCCCACGCTTGTGCTCGGGTGATTTGGGCCCGTAGTTCCCGATGCACCTCGCTCGGATCGGCATGCTGCCAGAGATCATCAATCGTCGCAGGGAAACCGCCATCACCTGAGAGGAGCGATGGGGCATGGGTAATCGGTCCCCATCGGTAGTCGGAATGTTCGGCGTTCAGTGTGAGGTGGACGCCAATGTCATCGCTCGCGAGGCATGCTTTGGCCCCGTGGCGTGCCCACGGTGCCGGAACCATCAACGATGCGCACGTAGCGTCACCCCGGTGTAGTGCGTCCATGACGCCAAGGTTTGATCCGTAGGTCAAACCCAAGTCATCGCACGACACGATGAGCGCTCGGGCGTCCTTGCCGAGACCAAGACGAGAGATGAGGTCGCTCACAACGCAGAACCTATCCTCGCTCAACTGGTCAGCAACTTGCCCACATGCCTCGACCTGCAGCACGGGCGTTACTCACTGCGAGGCTGATCTCAGTCTTCAGGCGATCATTGGGTGGGATGGTCATGGCATCTGCATATCCGGCATCGGCGAGCAACAGGTTGAGCAGCGCTGCGTCCTGAGCACGTTCGACGTACGCCAACAGGCGTCCGTAGTCGTCGCGTGGCACGACATCGCGCAAGAGTCGAACTTTCGAACCAACTGGCGTCGCGGTTGCGGTGAACGCGGTTGCAGCATCGCCACCACACTCGGCAGGTGACGGGTCACCCGGATGTGCGATTTCGGGAGTATCGATCCCAATGAGACGAACACGTTCGATGACCGAGCCGAGACGCACATCGATGGTGTCGCCATCGATGATGTGCTCGACAATTCCTACCGATGTCGCTCGCGGCTGATCAACCGACACGCCACAGGCACAACATGTCGCGGCAACGACAAGCGCCCGAAGTGGCGTGACGCTGATCAGAGGCGCTCGATAATGGTCCCCGTGCCGAGCCCGCCGCCGCAGCACATGGAAATGAGACCGTATCGGCCCGAGGCGCGTTCCAATTCGTAGAGCGCTTTGGTCATGAGGAAGGTTCCGGTCGCCCCAAGTGGGTGGCCGAGGGCAATTGCCCCTCCGTTGGGATTGGTCTTCGACAGGTCGGCGCCGACCTCTTTGGCCCAAGCGAGCACGACCGAAGCGAAGGCTTCGTTGATCTCAAAGGTGTCGATGTCATCGATGCTGAGGCCGGTGCGATCGAGCATGCGACGGGTCGCATCCATTGGACCCGTCAACATGAGGACAGGGTCAACGCCCACGAGGCACGTATCAACGACGCGTGCGCGCGGAGTAAGGCCAAGGGCGGCTGCCCGCTCGGCAGTCATCATCAAGACTGCGGACGCCCCATCGGAGATCTGCGACGAGTTTCCTGCCGTATGCACTCCGTCTTCGCGAGCGACCGGCTTGAGTTGCGAGAGCTTCTCAAGCGACGTCTCGCGGATCCCTTCGTCACGAGAAATGATCTGGGTCTCACCAGTCGGTGCACCGTCGGCGTCGAGCACCGGAGCCTCAATTGGGATCCATTGACCTGCAAACCGGTCTTCAGTCCACGCTTGCGCTGCTCGTTCCTGCGAGGCGAGTCCGAAGGCGTCCGTGTCCTCGCGGGACACGCCCCACTGATCGGCGATGCGTTCTGCGCCCTCGAACTGCGACGTCATCTCGAGACGGGCGAAGTACTCCTTGGGGATGGGGACGCCAAGACCGAGCTTCTTTGATGAGTTGATGCCGATCGGTATCCGGCTCATCACCTCAACGCCGCATGCCATCGCAACGTCGACGACGCCCGACTTGATCAATGAGGTGGCCAGATTAGTTGCCTGCTGGCTCGACCCACACTGGGTGTCGACCGTGGTGGCGGCGGTGGAGATTGGCAGGCCAGCCGCAAGCCATGCCGTACGAGTGACATTGAAACTCTGCTCCCCAACCTGGCTCACGCATCCACCAACAACCTGCTCGATCGCTGACGGATCGATGCCTGACCGCTCGACGAGCGCCGATTGCACCTTGCCAAGCAGGGACGCTGGATGCAGTCCTGCGAGTCCGCCGTTTCGACGGCCGATAGGCGAGCGAAGTGCATCGACAATGACGACGTCACGTCCGGATGGGGCAGCAGAATCAGTCATGACGGCAGGTTACGGCGTGAAGCGCGTCCGACCGAAACCGTTGGACGGTGCTCAGGCCGAAGTTCGGAGCGCTGTCCCATCGTCCAATCAGCGACAAATGAGAATCGGTCGCTGCGAATCAGTGTGGTTCGCCACTCAATGGGCTGACCATTGGCGACGCCGAGCCGATTGATGCAAAACACCGCATCAATGAGATCAAGGCCGAGAAGCGTTCGCTCGTCGCTCTCCGGAACGACTGCTCGAATCTGCTCCCAACCCGCCGTCGGCCGATGCCCAGAACATCGTTCGAGCTCGTTGTAGAGCGAGGTGTGCGAGAAGTCGACATCGATGAGGTCGCCCGCAAGATCGGCTGGCAGCCATGCACGGTCGAGCGCAAGTGGCTCACCGCCAGCGAGCCGAAGTCGCGAGAGATACACGAGCGGGGTATCGATTGGGCGATTGAGCTGAGTGGCGGCACGAGCATCAGTGGAAATGGCTAACTCAAGGACCTGGCTTTCCTGCGTCAGCCCAGCGTTCTCGACCACCTGAAAGAGGCTGTAGAGCGAACCGAGGGACTGTTCAATGCGCTCGGTGTCCACCGAGGTGCCGATACCGCGCGATCGCCGAACGATGCCGTCGCTGCCGAGACGATCGACTGCATGGCGTGCGGTGTGCCGACTCACGCCGTACACCTGCATCAGTTCTCGATCAGTGGGGAAGCGATCTCCAAAGTGTCCGAGCGCGAGCCGACGACGAAGTTCAGCCTCGAGCTGTTGCCACAAGGGCTGATCGAGCTCACGGTCAAGCTCGACTGCCTGCTCGGTTGGATGTGCGGTGTTCGTCACGGATGGCACAGACGACAATCAGAGCAGATACGCCTCGGGCACGGGCTTCAAGGGCCGGGCGTACCACAAGGGGCGTCGCAATCCGTTCGGTCCTGGAGCCGGACGTGTCTTTGACAACCAATCAAGGTAGGCCTCGCGCGATTTGGCGGTATCAACAACCACATCGCCGTATTCATCGCCCGGCTGCGCTGGCCCGACGCGAACGCGCTGATGCCAGCATTGCATGCCGGAAATCGGATCGGGCTGAACGGCAAATGTCAAGTTCTGGTGCACACCGGTGTCGTTCCACCAGATGCGCTCGGTGTCGGGATCAGTCGACTCGTAGGCATTCACACCAGCGGTGCGGTTCAGCGTCCATTTCGTTCCATCGTTGGCGATTTTTGCGAGTCCAGCCCCCCAAGAGCGTGCTTTCTCTTCTTCCAGCCGCCAGCGTCCCATGTGGTGCGATGCAGCCACCACGCCAGGGCGGATACCTTCGGTGCGCCACGACGAAATCACGAAGTGTCCGATGCGGGTGGTGACTCGAACAAGCCCGTTCTCACCGATGCCGAGCTTCTCAGCATCGCTTGGATGAATCCACAGCGGATGACGATGTGAGATCTCATTGAGCCATTTTGAGTTCGCTGAACGTGTGTGGATCAGCGTCGGGATACGGAACGTCGGAAGAAGGATTCGCTCATCGTGTTCGATGTCGAGGTCTTCCCAGTGCACATGCGACGGGATCCACTTCGGTGTGGCGTATTCAGGCCAGCCCCAGTCACGAAGGGTGGTGGAGAACAGCTCGAGCTTCTTCGATGGCGTGGGGAAGCCCTCTTTGAGTTCGCCATCGACTTCGATCGCCGGCGAACCATCACCGAGTTTTGCCAGATGCAACGCAGCGAGTGTCTCCGCCTGGCCATCCCAGGTTCCTTCCGTTCCAGGTTTGCGGAAGACACCACCGGAATCCTTGATGCATCCATCGACAGCCGACGGGTCGACCGCACGCTCGTAGGGGCGATAGGGGTCGCCAGGCACGGCGTAGGCCCCGCGGTCTCGCATGTACTCGAGCGGGCTTTGGCCAACCTGTGCAGCGGCATCCGCTAAACCAGGAACGCTCTCGGCAAACATGCGTCCGTAGTACTCGTCGATGCTCATCGGTGTGCCCGGACGTTCGTCGCTCTCGAAGTACTGGCGAATGCCGAGTGAACCATCGGGATCGATCCGCCATGAGAGGTCGATCCAGAACTCGTTCTCCTCCCATACTTCGCCGACGTTGAACTCGTGGGTCCGCTGGTCGTGGCCGACGGTCGCACCTTGGATTTCCGCGTATCGTCGCATGACCGGTTGCCGGAATCCGATCCAACGGCCGGCATGGGTTTCGTAGCTCGCGATGTCGTGGCGTTCTGATCCAACGCCCATCGGCAGCACGTAATCGGCAAACCACGAGGTCTCCGACCATGTCGGGGTCAACGCCACGTGGCATCCGACTTTCTCGGTGTCGGAGAGCGCTTCAAGCCAACTGAAACCATCGGGATTGGTCCAGATTGGGTTGTAGACGCGAGTGAAATACGTGTCGAGCTTGCCGCGGCCCTCGTTGAGGAAATGGGGGAGAAGAATCGACATCTCGTGGTAGGCGAGTGGGTACTCGACTGGCCAATTCATTTCATTCCACTCGCGGATCGGCTGTCCGCCCTTGGGTGGTGCGGGGGTGAACTTGTTCCACCCGTTGCCGCTGGTGCCGCCAGGTGTGCCAACAGAACCCGTCAATACGTTGATGAAGAAGAGACAGCGTGCGACCTGCCACCCGCCCAGGTTGCCCGCGCCGGCGGAACGCCAGTTGTGTGACGCAAACTTGGTGAGGTGCTTGCCGATGATCGCAGCGATATCGCGAAGTTGATTCCCATCAACACCGCACACATGCTCGGCACGCTCTGGCGTGTATTCGGCATACGCATCGAGCAGGGCCTGTTCAAGTGACTCGAACTCGCAAGGAAGGTCGGGGCGCGTCTCGCTCAGGTAGGTCTCCCAGTTGACCCAGCGGCGAACAAAATCTCGATCCCAGGTGCCATTTTCGAGCAGCAAACGAGCGATGGTGAGCACCATGAACGCTTCGGTGCCGGGCCATGGCGCCAGCCAGTGATCGGCTTTCGCGCCGGTGTTCGACAGTCGTGGATCGACGCAGATCACGGTGGCGCCTGCAGCTTTGCCTTCCATGATGCGCTGCGCGTGGGGGTTGAAGTAGTGACCTGCTTCAAGGTGTGATGAGATCAAGAAGATGACCTCAGCATTCGCAAAGTCAGATGACGGGCGATCGAGGCCCATCCACGACTGGTAGCCGATTCGAGCGTTCGACGAGCAAATGTTGGTATGCGAGTTGTGTCCGTCAACCCCCCATGCTGCGAGCACCCGCTCGGTGTAGCCGTCTTCGCCGGGACGACCGACGTGATACATCACCTCGTTGCCACGGCCCTCGGTGATGGCTGTCCTAATCCGTGAACCGATGTCGTCGAGGGCCTCATCCCACGTGATGCGCTCCCACTGTCCCGAACCGCGTGGTCCTACACGGCGAAGCGGGTGGAGTATTCGTTCGGGGTCGTTGACCTGATTGATGGTTGCTGGACCCTTTGCACAGTTTCGCCCGCGACTGGCTGGATGCTCCGGGTTACCTTCGAACTTGGTGATCTCGCCAGTCGACTTGTCGATGAAGGCAACGAGACCGCAGGCGGCCTCGCAGTTGAAGCAGGTTGTCGGAACCAAGGTGTAGTTGCGTTCAACCCGTCGTGGCCACGCCTTGGCATCGAGTTCAGTCCAGTCGTGCCATTGGTCGTGAGGAGGATGATTGGTGAGGGTCATGGCGACTCCGTTGGTGACGTAGGCGATGGATCAGGACAAGGGGACGGATTGACCGGCACGGACATAGGCGTCCTCGTAGGCGAAGAGACCAACCAGTGCCGAGAGGCCAGCGACAGCGCTGAGACCGGACGTTGCACCATCGGCGCTCAATGCAACAGCGGTCAGCACCATCGGTACGAGGAGACCGAGCACAACGCCCCCGAACCAGAACCGCTGGGCATAGCGGCCACGCGTCATCTCTAGGGTGGCGAGTTCAACGGATCGGGAGCCATGCGATACCACCTCGGTGAGGATCAGCAATGCGAGCGCCCCCAAACCGCCGAGCATGGTGATGCGTACAGCAGTTGCCTCAGGAACGTCGATCACGAGGTCGAGCAATCCGTAGCTCGCCGCACCGGCAACGACGGCCTGCGCGAGCAACGTGGGTAGCAGCAACGGTGTTTGCCACAGATCGCGACCTTCGCATTGGCCGAAAAGGAACGCGGTGTAGCCGGCAACACCAGCAGACAACACCACCTGTGGCAATGCAAGCCACGGAAGCACAGACTCTGCATTGATCAAGTCGAGGAGGCCCCAAAGCCCGGTCACACCAGCGAAGGCCCCGAGAATCCATGCGCCTCGTACCAGCCATGATGAAGTATTGGACTTCGTCAAGATGTAGAGGAACCGACCGGGCTGCTTGAGGTCAGCAACGAGCAGCACGCCAGTGACCGCAGTGAAGACACCTGCGACAACGGCCGGCAGCAGGCCTGCCGCGCTTGACGACGCTCCATGGCCCAAGATCACCATGAGCGCAGCCATTGCCATCACACCGGCGGCGATTGCCTTCGTCACGAGGTAACCGGACACCTTTGACTTCCAAGTCATTGCGTGTGTGGTGGTGTACGCCGTGCGACCGATCACTCCATTGCCTGAGTGTTCCGCCATCACCCCCGAAATAGTCGGGTGATCCGGCGTGGTGTCGGCCCAGATCATCCCATCGTCGGCAATCCGGGTACGGGTTGGGTCAAGGGCAGCCTGGTCGACGCCTCGGTAGAAGACCTTCGGGTTCGTTCCCTGTTCGGGAGCACGTACCGAAACCTTGTCGCGTGCAACGATCCGAGCAATTTCCGAATTCGGATCGTCAAGATCTCCGGTGATAATCGCGTGCGTCGGGCATACCACCACGCAGGCGGGTTCGAGGCCGACCTCGACTCGGTGGTTGCAGAAGTTGCACTTGTTGGCGGTGTTCGTTGCGGGGTTGATGTAGATGGCGTCGTAAGGGCAGGCATTCATGCATGCCTTGCACCCGATGCAACGGGAGTCGTCAAAGTCAACAACGCCGTTGCTCGCCTTGTGCAACGCGCTCGTCGGGCAGATGGTGACACATGGAGCATCCTCGCAATGGTTGCATCGCATGACCGTGAACGATCGGCCCGTGTTCGGGAAACTTCCGGTCTCCACATACTTCAACCACGTGCGGTTCACTCCGAGTGGAACGTCGTGCTCGCTCTTGCAGGCAACGGTGCACGCGTGGCAGCCGATACAAGAATCACTGGCGAGAACAAATCCGAGGCGGGTCATGAGGCGAACTCCATTTCTGGCTGACCGGGCAACTCAGGCGAGGCCCTTGAGCATGAGGTTCCAGTAGATGAACGGCAATCCGTACTTCTTCAGGTACCACATGTCGCGGCGTGGCTTGACCTGGTCGATGACCGGGAACGAGGGGGTGAGCTCGAGGTCGTAGTTGAATTCTGCGAGCAGCATCTCATGGTCGGACGTGACGATCGGGCATGAGGCATAGCCGTCGTAGCGTTCGCTGAGAGGCCGCCCAGCCAGATGATCGAGCAGGTTGGCGACGACGATCGGTGCTTGCTTTCGGATTGCCGCACCGGTTTTTGAATTCGGCGTCGATCCTGCGTCACCGAGCGCAAACACATTTGGATATCGGACGTGCTGCATGGTGTGCTTGTCGACCTCGACGTAGCCCTTTGCGTCGCCTGTGGACAGCGGGCTCGACTTGATCCAGTCGGGGGCCGACTGGCGTGGGGTGACATGAGCCATGTCGTAGGGGAGTGTGGTGGTGCCGCCGCCCTCGGCAAGCGAGGTCACGGTCATGGTGCGAGCGTTGCTGTCAACTGCGGTGACCTCGCTCTGAAGATGCACATGAATGCCATAACGCGAAATCACTTTGTCAAGTTGGTCTGCAATCGCTGGAATGCCAAAGGTTCGTGGCGTCGGCAAGACGAGGTGCACGTCAATCTTTCCGAGCACACCTTCTTTGCGCCAATGATCGGCTGCAAGATAGGCAATCTTCTGAGGTGCGCCAGCACATTTGATCGGTCCAGCTGGCATTGTGAACACGGCCGAGCCGCTACGCGTGTTGCGAATGAAGTCCCACGTTTTGGGGGCGAGGTCATAGCGGTAATTGGACGACACGCCATCGTGGCCAAGGGTGTCGGTGAGCCCGGGCATCTGATCCCAGTCGAGTTGGATGCCGGGGCACACGACGAGTGCGTCGTATTCGACTCTCGTTCCGTCGCTCATCTCGACGGCGTTGTCGTCGGGATGGAAGGCGGCCGCTGATTTGCGAATCCACGTCACTCCCTTGGGCATCACCTTTGCCTCGCTGCGCTCGGTTTGGTCAGCCTTGGCAAGTCCGCCGCCCACCAGCGTCCATAGCGGCTGGTAGTAGTGCTTGTCAGAGGGCTCAACGACGGCAATGTCGTTTTCGCCCTTTCGTGCGAGTCGGGCAGCGACAGTGATGCCGGCTGAGCCGCCGCCGATGATGACGATGTGATGCTTCATTCGGTCCCCCAAAGATGATGTGAACAGAGAGTTCGTGTGTGGCCCGACTGGCCCCCACCAGCCGGGCTATTGCGACGTCAGGCTGACTGGGTGGTGTCAACCCATGCGTTGTATCCGCCAATGACATCACTGACGTCTACAAACCCCTTCTCGCGCAGCACACTCGCTGCGACTGAGGAGCGATAGCCACCTGCACAGTAGACGACCGTGGGCTTCGACGGATCGAGTTCTCCAACTCGTGCCGGGATTTGTCCGACCGGAATGTTGGTCGCCGAATGGGCCATACCGGCTTCAACCTCACCCGGGTTGCGGACATCGACGATTTGCAGCCCTGGAATATCGCGGACGCGCTGATTGAAGTCGTCGGCGGTGAGTCGGCTCGCAACCTGAACGAGGTCGGCGTGATCTTGCATCGTGCCGTAGGGATTGTCGATCACACCGATCACACGGTCGAAGCCGATCCGGGCGAGGCGATTCTTCGCTTCGAGCTCGTAGCCAGGTTCAACGAAGAGCACGATGTCGACGTCGGACGGAATGACCGAACCCGCGAACTCCGCATACCGACCAGCGAGGCCAACGTTGACGGCGCCCGTGAGATGACCTCGGCTGAATTCCTCAGGATCGCGACCGTCGATCATCATGGCTCCGTTGCGCATCGCCGTCATAGCGTCATCAAACGACAATGTGGGTGGTGCGGTTTGCTCGTCGAGCAGGTCCCGGTTCTTGCGGTTCAAGATTGCGTCGTAGACAAAGTAACTCGGAGCCGGTGGCTGGCCTTCGGTCACGAGCGCCATGAAGGTGGCTTTGTCTGGAGCGCGCAGCGCATAGTTCGTGGCCTTTTGGTCGCCGATTGTCGACGACAGTTCCGTTGACAGATTCTTGCCGCACGCCGATCCAGCGCCATGTGCAGGAAAGACTCTTGTGGCGTCGGGAAGGGTCATGAGCTGCTCGTGTAGCGACTCGTACAAGCTGTCGGCGAGTTCTTCGCGTGTGAAGCCGACGGAGGCGAGCAAGTCGGGGCGCCCCACATCGCCGATGAACAGTGTGTCGCCGGTGAAGACGCCGAATGGCGTTGCATCGTCAGCGTGTTCGAACACCACGATGCTCATCGATTCGGGCGTGTGCCCCGGGGTGTGGCGGAATTCGAGCACGACGTCGCCGAGGTTGATGCGCTCGCCGTGTGCCATCGAGCGATGAGGGAATTCGGGCGCCGCGACGGATGAGTAACAGATGTCGGCTCCGGTGGCAGCGGCAAGTTCAAGGTGGCCTGACAAGAAGTCGGCGTGGAAGTGGGTTTCGATCACCATCGTGATCGTGAGGCCATCGCCAGCTGCGTCAGCAAGGTATTCAGCGATGTCTCGTTGCGGGTCAATGACGACAGCCGTGCCACTTGACGTGTCACCGATGAGATACGACGCGTGGGAGAGGCATTCGAGGTAGTACTGCTTGAACTTCATGGTTCCTCCGTTCGTGGCATCGTGAACGCTAGTTGTACGGACATTTATCGTCAAGAACCAATTCGTGGTTCATCGATTCCCATTGCGGTGTGGTCGATCGGGCTTGGCTCCCCGTGAATGACCGCCATTGCTGCGTGCGGGGTGGCATGAATGCGTTGGTGGAGACGCGCCCAAGTGCCGCTTCGATGTAACACGTCACGTACCGGACCTTTCACATCGCACAGATGAAGCCGCACGCCGACGCGTTCAAGTTCGTCAATCGCCTCCACTAACGCCTCGGCTCCCGTCGCATCCATATCGTTGATGCCTGAGCAGTCAAGGACGATGTCGTGAGGGGCGGGCACATCGGTGGCGTGGTCGACAAGTAGCCGCTTGATGTGCTGGGCATTCACGAACGACATCGCAGCGTCGATCCGAAGCACCAGCACGTTCTCGGTCACTTCTGCATTGCTGAAGCGGCGAACATTCCGATAGCTCGTCGTGTTGGGGATGCGCCCGAGGATTGCTGAATGCGGTCGTGACATTCGCGCGAACACGACCAACATCGACGCGATGACCGCGACACCAATTCCGATTTCAATGCCGAGTACCAGGGTCGCACTGGCGGCGATCCCCATGCCGACGCCGTCACTTGGCTTCACGTGGAGGATGTGACGCATCTCTGCGATGTCGATGAGATTGCGCACGGCGACCACGATGATGGCTGCGAGCGCCGCTTGGGGGAGGAGCTCGAAAAGCGGTGTGAGAAAGATGAGCACGCCGATGACCAGCACAGCGGTAATGAGCGACGCCAAGGGCGTCGTAGCGCCAGCGCTGTCGTTGACCGCGGTCCGTGCAAACCCACCACCGACTGGGTACGCGCCGGTGAAACCAGCAACCACGTTGGCCGATCCGAGCGCAATGAGCTCAGCGTTCGGATCGATCTCGTATCGATGCCGCCGTGCGTATACCTTCGCCACGGCAATCGATTCGACGAACCCGATGAGCGTGATCACGATGGCTGTTGGAGCGAGGTCGCCAACGAGCGCGACATCAACGACAGGAAAAGCGAACGACGGTAATCCGGCAGGAATCTCACCCACCGTCCGAACGCCTTGACCGGCGAGATCGAACAGGGCGGATGCCGCTGTCGATCCGGCCACGACGACTAAGGCGCCGGGCAGGCGAGGGACGAACCGTTTGATGGTGATGAGCGTGACGATCGATGCGCCTGCAACAACCAGCGTTGGTAGGTGCGCGGCAGGCGCCGCGTTCCAGAGGTCGCCGAGGGTCTGGTGTAGGTGATCACTACGGGGAATGGCGACGCCGAGGAGGTGCTTGATCTGTGAGATGCCAATAATCGCCGCCGCTGCGGCCGTAAATCCCACGAGCACCGAATGGGAGAGAAACGTCACCAGCCACCCAAGACGCGCAGCCCCAAGAATGAGGTGAACCGCACCGACGAGGAGGCCCAGCATTGCCGCTGCTGCCAGGTACTTCGGCGAGTCAGCGTCGGCTACGGCACCGAGGGCTGATGCGGTGAGCAGCGAAACGATCGCTACCGGACCAACAGCAAGTTGGCGACTGGTGCCGAGGAGCGCGTAGACGATGACGGGGAGCGTGGCCGCGTAGAGGCCGACCTGTGGTGGCAAGCCAGCGAGCAGGGCGTACGCCATCGCCTGCGGCACGAGCATTGCGCCAATGGTGATGCCCGCGCTGATATCACCCCGAAGGTTGCTGCGTTCGTAGCCGCGTATCCATCGCATAGCGGGAAGCGAGAGCGGCATGGCCCAAAATGTACGGACAATGCCGACGTCCGTCAACTATCGCTAATGTACGGACATATGAGTCTGCAGATCCGATTCCTCGTCGCTGGCCTCGTGCCGTCTCTACTCGCACTGAGTGCGTCAAGCTGCTCGGGGTCATCGGAGGCGACAGAGGCCTCAACGCCCGCACCGGCTCGAGGGCTCGAACTCGTCAGCGCATCGGTTGCCTCAAGGGTGGTCAACGATCTTGCGCCGGTGGTGATCGACGTTCGAACGCCGGAGGAGTATTCGCAGGGGCACATTCAAGGCGCTCTGTTGATTGATATGTCGGCTGCTGATGTCATCGAGCGGCTCGACAGGCTTGATCGCAGTGCCACCTACGTTGTGTATTGCCGGTCCGGCAATCGTTCAGCCACGGCAACCTCGGCGATGCTGCAGTTGGGATTCACCTCGATCTTCGAACTCGATGGAGGCGTGATCGCGTGGAGCGCGCAGGGGTTGCCTCTCGTTCCCTAAGCCCAAGTTGCGACGATCGCCGCTACGAAAAGAGCTCGAGTTGGCACGAGCTGTTGGCTATTTCAGCGACGCAACGCCATTCGAGCCGGCCCGATCGACCAGGACGGCGCACTTCGACCGCTGTCGGCAAGAGAGACCGTGCGGCGCCGTCGGCATCGTGCACGAGCACGCTGCCGTCGCTGCCTGAGCCGGCGACGCGCCCCATTGCCCATCGGCCATGTTCAGAACGCCGGAATCGGATTGCTTCGCCGTGGCGAAGTCCGAAACGTGAGAGGGCATCGTTGCCCTTCATCGCCTAGTAGCCGAGGACGCGTCGCTGGAGTCGCTGCATCCCCGTGACCCACTTCTCCGGCTCTGAGGCCTTGAACTTCAGATAATCGGCGACCTCGGGATGCGGCAAGATGAACAGTCGCTCATCATTGATCGATCGATGCACGACCTCTGCCACATCGTCGGGCTCGAGAACGTCGCCCACCGAGCGGACGACGTCGCCGCCATCACCAATCGGCGAACTTTGCGACAGCATTGCCGTGTTGACACCCTGCGGGCACAGACAGCTGACCTTGATACCGCGGGCGCCATAGGTGATGGACATCCACTCTGCGAAGGCCACGGCCGCGTGCTTCGTCAACGAATACGGTGCCGAGCCGATCTGAGCTAGCAGGCCTGCGGCTGAGGCCGTTGAGCAGAAGTAGCCATCACCGCGCTCCAACCATGCAGGAAGCAGACGACGCGCTGCCCAGCGATGTGCGTGGGTATTGATCGCGAAGGAGAGATCCCACAACTCCTCGGCGTCCATCGGATCGGTGCCGAGCGCGACACCGGCGTTGGCGAAGAACAGGTCAATGGTGCCGAATGCTGCTTCGGCTTGATCGATGAGGTCGATGTTGCCCTGTTCGGTGCTGAGGTCAACCTGAACCGCCACCGCACCAGGGAGCGCTGCTGCCACCGCCGAAGGGGCGACTTGGTCGGCGAGCACCAACTTCGCACCCGCTCGATGGAATCGCCGCGCAAGCGCCGAGCCGATACCCCCTGCCGCTCCGGTAACCACAACATGACGCCCATTGAGATCCATGGAGTGATGTTAGATGCGCGCGCTCGGCCAAGGAGAGCGGTACCGTGTTGGGGGATGGGAGACACCACCGACACCACCGCCACGTTGCTCGTCGACGCTCCAGAAATTTCGAGCACCGACGACTTGATTCACGCCGCGGTGGCGATCATCGACGAAGCATTGCTGACGCTGTTACAGCGCGAGTTGGTCTCAGCCAACGAGGTCACTGACGTGCTCCTCGATTTGCGTACCACGTTGTTGGCATCCAACTAACTCAGCGCATCACGCGTCGACCAACGATTCGCCAGAGAAAGGCGCCGGTAACGGCGCCTCCGACAACGTCGCTTGCGTGGTGGATGCGGACGTAGGCCCTGCTCGTGCCGACCAACGTGGCGAGTAGCCACCAAATGGGTCCGAGACGCCGCTGCCGCGACGTGAGAGCACAGGCTGCGACCACGGCTGCGCTTGCGTGGCCGCTCGGAAACGATGACGTCGAGGGTTGTCGAACTCGCAGTGTCGGGTCGCCACTCACCGTCGGTCGGCTCCGACGAAACAACCGTTTGATTCCCTGGTTCACGATCACGCTCTCGGCGCCGAGCAGCGCAGCGAGTCGCACCGCTTCGATGGGTCGTCGAAGTAGCACGGCACGGCTGACGCCGATGATGTGCCAGAGAAGGCTCCAATCGCCGAGGTGGCTCGCGGTGAGCATGACACGGTCCACAAGTGGATTGCCGCGGAGTCGATCAAGGAGGTTGTCGGCGGCCGCGTCGAGGATCGCGATGAGGCGCTGGGCTTCGTTCGTCTGGGCGGACGGTGCGGACTGCTCGTGCAATGTTGTGGTCATGCCCCGCCTTGAAGGACTGCAGGAGCTTCGAGCACCGCTCGCGTCGGGTCTCCTCCAAATTCAGGGCACCAGGGTTGATAAGCGCAGAACTTGCAGAGGGCACTGGTCTTGGTTCGGAACTCGCCGCTGCGACACGATTGGGCGAGCGCCCCATGGACCGCAGTGACGCGTTGGCTCATAAACCGTGTCGATTGATCGGTTGGCACATCAGTGATCGTTTCTTTCGAACTCACGTACATCAATCGCACTTGCTGTGGGCGCTCGCCAAGCGTGAGTTCGCACATCAGCGAGTACAGGTGGACCCCACCGAGCGAACGCTTCTCGTATCCCGCTTTCGGTGCTCGGCCGGTCTTGTAGTCGGTCACGATGAGGGAGCCATCGCCTGCTCGCTCGAGCCGATCGATAATGCCGCGCAGGGTGACTGGGCCCACTGGTGCTTCGATGTTCAGCTCAAGACCGATGGCGTTGATGGCAGCTGGGTCCTCCATGTCAAGTGTGGCGCTGGAGAGACGATGGCACTGGGCGGAAAGGTCGCCATATGCATCTCCAGTGATGCCCAAATAGACAATGTCGGGATGGTCGACGAACTCGGCAAGCATGGCATCGACCGAGGATGTCAACGTGTTGGCGTTGCGCTCCTCGGCGGGAAGCGTATGGAACAGTTCGAGCGCTCTATGGACCATGGTGCCTCGAACTGTGGCGAGAGTGGGTGGGTCGGGGAGTTTGTCGAGACTCCTGAACCGGAACGCCAAAGGACAGGAAAGAAATGCCTCGATCCGAGAAGGGGAGAGGGTGGTCGGCACGTCGTACGTCGTCATCGTGATCAGCCTCTCATAACGGTGTACCAGCGAATGCCCGATCGCAGTGCTTATGAGCCAGCAGAGAGGATGTCGTCAACGAGGGCACTACATGCCGCCGGCTCGACAAAGGGCCCGAAGTTATCGATGTCGGGCCGTGAATACAGCGTGCCGTTCGGCAAACGATCAGCAACAGCAGCAGCGAACGCTGACGGTTGATGTGTTTCGACGACTCCTGCAATCACCGCTGTGGAAAGGTCGATCTCTGGGAGCTTCTCCCACAGGTGGTTGGTGTGTGCAGAGCGAAAGACCGATGCCTCAAACGTCGGTACGCAACGCAATACGGCTCCTCGATCGTTGGTTTCCTCCATGCCGTGGCGTACATACGCCTCAAGCGATCGCCGGGTGAACGCCATCATTGGACGCTTCGCTGAGTAGTTCTCGAGTGCTGCCTCAATCGATTCAAACGATGGTCGGCGCCGCATTGCGCCTTGGACGATGGGCAGATCGTCGGGATTCATGCCTTCGGTAGGAGGCGGAGCAATGGGCTCGAATGCGACAAGTCGACGAAACGCTGTCGGGTCGATGAGATGCGCCATGAGTACGGCGGCGCCACCCATTGAGTGCCCGAAGGCAACCAGTCCACCGTCAGGTGCAAGATGTCGAGCGGCGGCGAGCGCATCCTGAGCGAAGGGTTGCCAGTTGACGAGCGGTTGATCCGTAGCACGGGTCAGGCCATGTCCCCGGTAGTCGAGGGCCCACACCGACCAGCGATCCGACAGCAATGAGGCCATCTCCTCGTAGCAACGCCCGTGGAAACCGGTCGCATGCGAAATGAGCAGTGGCTGATCACCGCTGCCACCGAGATGATGGATGATCAAGTCCGGGGCGTCGTCTCGCGTCACCGCTACCGACGCGGTCACCTCAAAGCATCCACGAACATCTTGGTCTCTTCGGCAATTTGAGCGGGCACGGCATAGCCCTCGCGGTCACAGACGGTCGCCCAGTTATCGCGGATCGACTCGGGTGACAGCGCTGCATCCGTGTAACCCTGCGCTTCAGCGATGAAGATCTCAGCGACACGACCGCCTCCAACCGAGAAGACACGCCCGGTTGCATCGCAATCCTCGTGAGCGAGGTACGTCACCAGTGGGGCGACGAACTCCGGCTGAAGCTTCTTGCCGAGATCACCGAGCAGGTCTTCGGTCATCCGAGTAAGGGCGATTGGAGCAATGGCGTTGGCCTTAATGTTGAAACGAGCTCCTTCAACCGCCAGCACTCGAGTGAAACCAACAAGTCCCATCTTGGCAGCCCCGTAGTTTGCCTGTCCGAAGTTGCCGAAAATGCCGGCGGCTGATGACGTCGAAATAATGCGGCCGTAGCCCTTCTCGCGCATCACCTTGAAGGCTGGGCCGGTGACGTTGAAGGCACCACGCAAATGCACGTCAAGCACCGGGTCGACGAGCTCGGGTCCCATGTTGTGGAACGCCTTGTCGCGCAGGATGCCAGCATTATTGACAACGATGTCGACGGTGCCGAAGGCATCGACCGCCGCTGTAATGATGGCGGCGCCACCTTCAGGAGTCGCGACCGAGTTGGTGTCGGCGACGGCCTCTCCACCGAGTGCACGAATCTCATCGACAACTCGCTCGGCTGCTCCTTTGTCGGAGCCAGTACCGTCGACTGCTCCGCCCAGATCATTGACGACCACAAGCGCCCCTCGCGAGGCCATGAGCAGGGCATGCTGGCGGCCGAGACCACCACCTGCTCCCGTAATTACTGCAACCTTGCCGTCAAATCCGAGTGCTTCCGTCATGGCCGACACGATAGTGACGAGCGGTGGTGCGCCTGCATTCGTGTTCAGAGCGATTCGCGGTGGCGGGTTCCAGCGTGAACAACGAAGGTGCCAGCGGTGCTCCTCACGCACACCCCAGGTCCATCGTGGACGATCAGCGTCCACCCGTGTGCGTCGATGGTGATCGAGCATCGCGAACCACGATGGATAAAGCGCAGACGCAATTCGCTCCACGCGTCAGGTAGTGCGGGATTGACCACAATGGCGTCGTCGGTAAACCGCACGCCACCGAATCCATGGACGAGTGCACTCCAGACGCCACCAGCATTGGCGATGTGTACCCCGTCTGCCGTGTTGCCGTGAGCGTCGGTCAGGTCGAGGAAGAGCGACTGCTGGAAGTAGCGCCAGGCCAATGCGTTATAGCCGACTTCACTCGCCGCAATGGACTGAACACATGCAGAGAGCGACGAGTCACCCGTGGTGATCGGGTCGTAGTAATCGAAGTTGCGTCGCTTCTGATCGAGGTCAAAGTGCTCGCCGCGAAGGTACATCGCAAGAACGACATCGGCCTGCTTCAGGACCTGATGTCGATAGATCACCAATGGGTGGAAGTTGAGCAGCAGCGGATACTTCTCCTTTGGCGTGCCGTCAAAATCCCATGGCTCGAGGTTGAGGAATGAGTCATCTTGGGGATGGATGCCAAGTACCTCGTCGTAGGGGAGAAAGATGAGGTCTGCTGTGCGATCCCACGCATCGGCTTCAGCTGACGTCAGGCCGATGCGGCGACTGAGGATGTCGAAGCCCTCGGGGTCATGCTCGGCAAGTGCACGCACGGTTTGTGCAGCGAATCGAAGATTGAACCGAGCCATGACGTTCGTATAGAGGTTGTCGTTGACGACGGTGGTGTACTCATCTGGTCCGGTCACCCGATGGATGTGCACCGCCCCATCGCGTGAAATAAACCCGAGGTCGTGCCACAGTCGAGCCGTTTCGGCCAGGACTTCAACGCCTTCCTTGAAGAGGAAGTCGAGATCGTTGGTCGCTCGCACGTACCGCTCAATTGCGTATGCGACCGCAGCATTGATGTGGTATTGCGCTGTCCCGGCGGCGTAGTAGGCGGATGCTTCCTCGCCATTGATCGTTCGCCACGGGTACAACGCGCCGACCTGGTTGAGTTCTCTGGCTCTCCGGCGTGCCGCATCAAGCAGCCCATGCCGGAACCGCAGCAGCTTTCGTGCTGATTGCGGAGCCGTGTGAGCGAGAAACGGAATGACGTACACCTCGGTGTCCCAGAAGTAGTGCCCGTCGTACCCGCCGGCCGATACGCCTTTTGCTGCCACTCCCTGCTCGTCAGTTGCGGCTGTCGCCTGCACCAGTTGAAACAGATTCCATCGGATGGCCTGTTGCGCTCGATCATCGCCGGCGACCTCGATATCTGCCACGGACCAAAAATGGTCAAGCCAACGACGCTGCGTGTCGAAGAGAACATCAGGCCCTTGCTCGGCGGCGCGAGTGAGCGTTCGAATGCATCGATCAATGAGTTCACCACAGGGCACCTCACGCGCAGTGTGGTACGAAACCCACTTGTCAATCGTGATGCGCTGGCCTGCTTCGAGATCGAACGACAAGACCACTTTCGCGCGATCGGCTTCGATCTGAGTGTCGACGCTCACGTCGCTGTCGCTTGTGATGTCATGCCGACATGCGGCTGCGATTCGCATATGGCTCCGGATCGTTCGATACCCAAGAGCGATGGTGCCGCCGCCGAGATCACGGAGGTGCAACTGGTCCACCGCTTCGAGCACCCGTCGATCGAAACGGCGCGATTGACGTGGATCGACACCTTCGCCTAACGCCGCGAATTGATGGTGGTACTCGTCGGCTCCGTCTTGGCGGTTGAGGAGTTGGGAACTCACCACGATGGGGGCGCGGCCATCGAGCATGGTCAACTCGAGGCGCATGAGTGCGAGGTGACGATGCTCCAGACTGACGACACGGGTGCTTGTCATCTGAATCCGTTTGCCGGCAGGAGTGCGCCAGATCAGCGAGCGTGTCGACGTGCCGTTTTTAAAATCAAGCACGCGCTCAAAATGTTCAAGATCAGCGGTGTCGATTCGAATCGGTTCATCGTCGACATAGAGCTTCATCACCTTGGCGTCGGGCACATTGACAATCGTTTGTCCCACTCGGGCGAAGGCATGAGCGTTCTCCGCATGTTGGATGTCCCACGTCTCATGGAAGCCGTTGATGTACGTACCGTGTGCATGTGCCATTCGCCCCTCGGGCGGGTTATCGCGCATTCCGAGATAGCCATTGCCAAGGCCGAACAGCGTTTCGATACTGCCGAGGTGGTCCGTTGCCGGACTTGTATCAATGAGTCGCCAGGGGTCGACGGGAAAGCGGTATGGATCTGGTGGGGCGATCTCGCGCAGCACAGGCCTGAGTCTGTCAGGAGATCGTGTCGGCAAGGTCGTCAACAACGTCATCAGCGCCGGCGCCGAAGAGTGCAGCCCGGTTACCGCCTCTATCGATGGCGAGCACGTAGCCAAACTCTCCGCTCCGACCAGCCAGCACGCCAGAGACCGCGTCTTCCACGACCACCGCTCGGCTGGGATGTACGCCGAGCAATGCTGCGCCCCGGAGATAGGTATCGGGAGCGGGCTTTCCGGCAAGTTGCTCCCGCGACGCCAAGGCGCCGTCGACGATGCAGGCAAATCTTCTCGTCAGCTCAGCAGCCGCCAGCACTTTGCTGGCATTCCGGGATGACGTGACAAGTCCATATGCCATCTGCATCGAATCGAGAGCATCGAGAATCTGAAGTGAACCCGTGTAGGGGTGAAGTTCACCTCGTGTGAGCAATCGGTTAAATCGCTGATCCTTCTCGTTTCCGATGGCGCAAATGGTGGAACGGCCCGGGGCGTCGCTCTCTGTACCCCACGGCAGATTGATGCCTCGGGAGGTGAGGAATGCGGCCACACCGTCGTAGCGGGGCCTGCCGTCAATGTGGCTTAGGTAGTCCTCTTCAGTGAAGCCGTCACCAGCGAAGGTTGCCGCCCATGCGGCGCGATGTAGTTCGGCAGTAGGGGTGATGACACCATCGAGGTCGAATAGCACGGCGTCAAACTTGCGCCAATCGATCATGTCAGGACAGTCCGAGTGTGTCGAGGGCATGTGCCCGCAACGTGCGGTAATCGAGCTTTCCGTTGACGGCACGTCCAATGCTGCTGATGCTCATGACGTGGCGAGGCGCCTTGTATCCAGCGAGCCGACCCTTGACGTGGTCGATGACCGCTGCGCTCACGACATCGTGACCGTCAGCGCATTCGACGATCGCGCAAATGGCCTCACCGAAGCGTTCGTCTGGCACACCAACGACAGCGCAATCGAACACCTCCGGCATGGTCTTAATGATCTCTTCCACCTCTTCGGGGTAGACCTTCTCGCCACCGGTGTTGATGCACTGGCTGCCACGTCCAAGCAAGATGACAGTGCCGTCTGAGTCGACCTCGGCCCAGTCCCCCGGGATTGAATAGCGGACACCGTTGATGACCTGGAAGGTTGCCGCACTCTTCTCAGCGTCTTTGTAGTAGCCGATCGGGGTGCGCCCTCGGAGAGCCACTCGTCCTCGTTCGCCCGATCCAGGCGCAACATCTCGCCCGTCTTCGGTGACGACTCGAGTATTCGGTCCGAGTGTGAATCGAGCTGTCGACGAGGTGTCACCAATGGACTCGCTCGTCGACACGTTGCTCGCCATGCCGATGGCCTCGCTTGAGCCCAACGTGTCGACCATGATCAATCGGGAGTTGTGGCGCAGCAGACCCTCTTTGGTCTCTCTGGCCCACATCACCCCTGATGACACGATGACTCGTAACGACGAGAGATCCCAACGGTCCGGCTCAGCGTCGAGGGCTCGAAGGATTGGCTTTGCAAACGCATCTCCCACGATGGAGATCGAATTGATGTGTGAGCCTTCGATCGTGTCGAGCAATTCGACCACGTCAAAGTTTCGCGAGGTCAACGTCGTCGTGGAACCTCCAAGCATCATCGTCGAGATGGCGTTGAAAAAGCCCGTTCCATGCATGAGCGGAGCACCCGGAAGGCCACGGGGACCGGGTCCAGCCAGGCGAGCGGCAACCGAGCCTGGCGTTGGTTGCTCAGGAAGTCGGCGACGATTTGACGCATCGAGGGCTCCAACGAGGTCGTCTTGGCGCCACATCACACCCTTGGGCATGCCTGTCGTACCGCCGGTGTAGAGCAGGAGGAGGTGATCGCCAGACCTTCCCCACGGGGCAGACGTACGGCCATCTTGAGATGCGGTCGCGCATGCTTCGTAGTCGATGGCCCATTCAGGCAGTGGATGGGTGCCATCGTCAACACGAATCCAACAGCGAATCCGAGGGAGTCGGTCACGGATCTCCTCGATTCGCTCGGTGAACGTGCCGTGGAACACGACGATTTCAACGTCGGCGTTGTCCCAGAGGTAGATCAACTCATCCGCGGCGTAGCGGTAGTTCGTGTTGACCACTGCAAGGCCAGCGATAAACGCTCCGAGCACGCTTTCGATGTACTCAGGGCCGTTGTAGAGGTATTGAGCGACCTTGGACTGTTCGACGACACCGGTATCGAGCATTGCGTGCGCGAGCGCATGTGCACGACGGTCCATGTCGCTCCACGAACGCTCGAGGCCACCGTGACGGAGGGCTGGGGCGTCGGGAATGGAGTCCGCAATGTCAGCGAAGATGTCGGCGATATTCCATCCGTTGGTCACGCCTGCACGGTAGCGAGCACCGTGGCTCCCCATCGATTCTGTGGGCTGCGTGAACTAGCGTCGACTCGTGCTGCTTCCCGTCTTTGATGCCGTTGATGCCGAAGTTGGTGCGGTGGTGGTCGCTCATGCCAGCGAGGCTGATCGGATTCGTCGACTGCCAACCGAGACCGTGGAGGCACTCGCCGGCTCCGGCGCCTTTCAACTGGGCCTACCAGTTGCACTTGGCGGCCCAGGATTGGCTCCCACCGACATCCTGCGCCGTATCGCTTCGCTTGCCCGCCTCGATGGAGCAGCCGGTTGGTGCTCGATGATTTCATCGACCACATCCACGCTGGCGGCGTTTCTTCGCGCGGACGTTGCTGAGGACACATTTGGCAAGGGGAGATGTTACGGCGGCGTTTTCGCTCCAAACGGACGATTCAGCGTCGACGGTACGGGCGCCACGCTGTCGGGCCGATGGAATTGGGGGAGTGGCCTACAGCACTGCGATGTCGTTGTGGCCGGAGCGATCGGACCCGATGGTGAGCGACGAACGTTCATCTTGGACATTGCCGACGTGGAGCTCGTCGACACCTGGCACACCATGGGGATGCGGGGAAGTGGGTCCGTCGACTTTGTCGCCACCAACGTCAGCGTCGATCTGCAACGAAGCGCGTCGCAGATTCGCCCACGCCCGATCGCCGAGGAGCATCTGTCGCACTTCCCGAATTTTGCGTTGCTTGCTGCATCGGTCGCAGCGGTGGCAGCTGGTATCGCTTCCCATGCAATCGAGGAGTGTCGAGCGCTTGCGGTTGATCGCAGGCCCCAGTTCTCATCCCGTCTGTTGGCGGAACACGCGGCGGTCCAGTCGTCGATGTCCCGGGTCGACGTAGCACTTGGTTCGGCGGTTCGGCACCTTTGGGCTGAGGTCGATCACGCCTGGCAACTCATCGTGTCCGGGGAGAGGGTTGCGGTGTCGCAGCGTGTTGCCATACGGGCCGCAGCAGCGCACCTCGTCGAGGTATCGGCCAGCGTGACCGACGAGATGTTCACTGTGGCCGGCGGCAACGCCGTGTATGAGACGTCGGATCTCGGTCGGTGCCTTCGCGATGCTCACGTGGTGCGTCAGCACATCATGGTGGCGCCGCGATTGCACGAAACTCTGGGTCGCCACCTGCTCGGCCTCGAACTCGATGATGCAATGATCTGAACGATGGATGCACTTGAGGCTCTCATGACCACTCGGGCGATGCGCAGGCTCAGTGCCGTGCCCGTCGATGCTGACGTGATTGACCGATGCCTTGAGGCGGCGCAACAGGCTCCGTCAGGCGGGAACGTCCAGCCCCAGCAGTATGTGGTCGTCCGCGATCCCGAAGTTCGTCGAGCCTTGGGGGATGTTTATCGACGGGCCTACGACCGTTATGAAGCGAGCCTGCCGACTCCCGACGGGCTCGAGGGTGATCGACTGGCCTCCTATGAACGGACACGGCGAGCGAGCCGCCACCTCGCAGACCATGTCGGCGATGCCCCGGTGCTGGTGATCTTCCTTCAGCCGCTCATTCCCTGGGGCGGGAGCGACGACCAAGGACCACTCGATATCGGTCGCCTTGACGCCAGCGTCTATCCGGCTATCCAAAATTTCTGCATTGCGGCACGAACATTTGGCCTCGGCACCACGCTGACGACGGTCATTCGGGTTCTGCATGAGGAGGCCCTCGCAGTCATCGGTGCGCCCGCAGATCGTTTTGAAATTGCCGCGCTCGTTCCGGTGGGCTACCCGGAGGGCAAGTTTGGTCGTGCCGTACGACGACCGGCGTGGCGAGCCACGCACCACGATCAGTGGGGACGCAAGGCTGAGCCACCTCCTGCCCGATAGCGTCCGATCCTTGTGCCCCTCACGTTGACCTCACGCGACGACATCAGAAACCTGGCGATCGTCGCACACGTCGATCATGGAAAGACGACACTGGTCGACGCCATGTTGCGCCAAAGCGGTGCCTTTCGTTCGAATGAGGCCGTCACCGAGCGAGTGATGGACTCGATGGACCTCGAACGTGAAAAGGGCATCACCATCTTGGCGAAGAACACCTCGCTGGTACGCGACGGCATCCGCCTCAACATCGTCGATACCCCTGGACACGCCGACTTTGGCGGTGAGGTCGAACGAGCATTGACGATGGTTGATGGCATCGTGCTGCTCGTCGACGCAGCCGAAGGTCCGCTACCTCAAACGCGTTTTGTGCTTCGTAAGGCCTTGTCATGGGGTTTGCCGGTGATTCTGGTGGTGAACAAGGTTGATCGTCCTGACGCGCGCATCGCTGAAGTTGTCGACGAGGTATACGAGCTGTTCATCGACCTTGACGCTTCTGACGAGCAGGTGGAATTTCCCATCCTGTATTGCTCAGGACGCGATGGATGGGCGTCGCTCGAGCGTGACGTCGAAGGCACCGATTTGGCGCCGCTCTTCAACACGATTCTCGAAACGGTGCCGGCGCCATCGTTCGATCCGGAAGCACCGCTCCAAGCCTGGGTGACCAATCTCGATTCGAACGCCTATCTCGGCCGCCTGGCCCTGTGTCGAGTGGTGTCGGGCTCGATTCGACGCGGCCAGCAAGTTGCGTGGTGCCGAACCGACGGTTCGATCAACCGAGCAAAGGTGACCGAGTTGCTCTTGACGGAGCATCTCGAGCGGTTGCCGGTGGAGTCAGCAGGACCTGGTGACTTGGTGGCGGTAGCCGGCATCGATGAGATCACCATCGGTGAGACGCTCGCCGATCCCGATGACCCCCGCCCGTTACCGGTCATCACGGTCGACGAGCCTGCTCTTTCGATGACCATTGGCATCAATACCTCGCCGCTGGCGGGTCAGGAGGGGCAGAAGCTGACGGCGCGACTTGTTCGGAATCGACTTGATCAGGAGCTCGTCGGCAACGTGTCGTTGCGGGTTCGCCCCACCGATCGTCCCGATACATGGGAGGTACTCGCCCGAGGCGAACTCCAGCTTGCGATTCTGATCGAGACGATGCGCCGTGAGGGATTTGAATTGACTGTTGGCAAGCCCGAAGTCGTCACGAAGCTCATTGATGGCCGTCGTCATGAACCTGTCGAGCGGGTCACCGTTGATGTCCCCGAGGAGCACCTCGGCACGGTGACGCAGTTGCTCGCCGTGCGAAAGGGTCGCATGGAGAACATGGCGAATCACGGTCTCGGCTGGGTTCGCCTGGACTACCTCGTGCCAGCCCGTGGTCTCATCGGGTTCAGAACTGAGTTCCTGACCGAGACACGTGGCACTGGTGTGCTGACGCACGTGTTTGAGGGCTATGAGCCGTGGGCCGGCGATATTCGACCGCGTGAACGGGGCTCGATCGTGGCTGACCGACGCGGACCGACGACCACGTACGCGATGATCAACCTCCAAGAGCGTTGCACGCTGATGGTGCCACCCGGCGATGAGGTGTACTGCGGGATGATCGTTGGTGAGAACTCACGTGCCGATGACATGGATGTCAATATCTGTCGCGAGAAGAAGTTGACCAACATGCGTGCGTCGTCGTCAGACGAGACCGTCAAATTGACTCCGTACCGTCAACTGTCACTGGAGCAAGCACTCGAATTCATCTCGTCGGACGAGTGTGTTGAGGTCACGCCGAAGTCGGTTCGGCTTCGCAAGGTGTACCTCGACCCACAAGAACGGATCCGCCATAGTCGGCGTCAAGCCGCAGAGTGACGAGTCAACGACGTGGCAGAATGTGTGGGTGCATTCGGCCGAGTTGACGTTGCCTCCGACGGACGTGTCGCAGGCGATTGATTCGCTTCGAGCGTGGTTCGAGGCTGCCGGTGATATCACCGTCGCGTTTAGTGGCGGTGCGGACTCTGCCCTCCTTGCCAAGGTCGCGACCGATGTCAGTGCCGAGCGAGCGTTGATCGTCACCGCAGTGTCGCCTTCTCTCGCTGACCGTGAAGAACGAGATTGCGCTGACTTGGCCATCGAGTGGAACCTGAATTGGAAGACGGTATCCACCTCGGAGATGTTGGATGCCGCGTATCGACGAAACGATGTCGATCGCTGTGGTCGATGTAAGACCGCTCTCATGGACGCACTTGCTCCCGTGCAGCAGGGCACCGTGGTGCTTGGTGTGAATACCGATGACCTCAACGATCATCGACCCGGTCAAGTCGTTGCAGCAGATCGTGGCGCACGGTTTCCATTCGTCGAACTGGGCATTGATAAGTCAATGGTTCGGTCGATGTCGCGCAGCCTTGGCCTTCGCACGTGGAACAAGCCAGCAGCGGCATGTCTGGCGAGTCGCATTCCCCACGGCACACCCGTCAGCGTGTCGTTGTTGGCAAAGGTAGAGCGCGCCGAGGATGCGCTTGTCAGACTCGGGCTCGGCCAATTGCGCGTCAGGGACCACGGGGATATCGCTCGCATCGAGGTGGATCCGGCTGATATGTCCACGGTGCTCGCCGCCCGCGCTGAGGTCAACGAGCAGCTGCTCGCAATTGGGTATCGATTTGTGACGCTCGATCTGGCCGGCTTTCGATCTGGCTCGTTGAATCCGTTGCCGTGAATCTTGGAGGTGTGTCCCCACTTGATCGGCTTCGCCGACGGTTGGTGACGGTGGTCGGGTTGGTGGTGACGGCAACCGCTGCAACCGCCACGCTCCCATTGTGGCTGCCACTGGTGTTGTTCATCGATCTCGTGCGAGCGCCGCGTCGCCGTCCACTCACTCGCCTTGTCCTCTTTGGATGGGTGTGGTCGCTGACGGAATGCGCAGGTGTGGCGGCTGCGCTCGGGTTGTGGTGCTGCGGGCGTGGACGTCATCACCGCGATCACTATCGATTGATGCGATGGTGGGCTCGACGACTCATGGGGTTCATGAGCCGAGCGATGAAGATCAAGATGACGATTACCGGCGCTGAGTCGCTCGACGGTGGTAACGCTGTCGTGCTGTGTCGTCACGCCAGCCTCGCTGACTCGTTGGTGTCAGCGTGGGTTGTCACCCAACGCGGCCTGTGGCCTCGATATGTACTCAAACGAGAACTGCTGCTCGATCCCTGCTTGGACATTGTTGGATTGAGGGTGCCCAATACTTTTGTTGCTCGGGGTTCAGCCGATGCGGCAGGCGACCTCGCTGCGCTCCGAGCAATGGCTGCTGGCATCGACGAACGTTCCGTTGCGGTGATCTTTCCCGAAGGGACGCGGGCCTCGCCGACCAAGCGCGAGCGAGCCTACGAGTCGCTCCGCAAGCGACAGCCCGACCGACTGGCGTCGGTTGGCTCGTTGCACCACCTCATTCCCGTCCGCCCCGCCGGCACCATTGCCCTACTTGAAGGGGCGCCAGAGGCTGATGTGATCCTCGCCTGGCACACCGGCTTCGATGGATTGGACACCTTTGCTGGAATCCTCCGGATGTTGCGCTCAGGCGGCGACCCCGGACGCTTCGTGATGCGCCGTGTACACCGCCGTGATGTTCCTGACGACGTCACCGGATGGCTTGATGAGCAATGGGCCCGAATGGACGATGAGATCGCATCAGTACTAGGAGAGGTGTCATGAATCCGAATCTTCTTGCCGTCATCGCGATTGCAGCCTTGATGGTCACCACATGGATCGTCAGCCTGATCGTTCGCAATGCATCGATTGTTGACATCACCTGGGGTTTCGGCTTCGCGCTCGTGGGTGCGGTGCTATGGATCAACGAAGGTCGCCCGACAGGTATCCAGATGTTGGTCACCGTCATGGTGGTGGTATGGGGACTTCGACTCACGGCGTATCTCGCATGGCGAAACATCGGCCATGGAGAGGATTTTCGCTACCGGGCCATGCGCAAGCGTTGGGGCGCTCGTTTTGGTCTCATCAGTTTGGGCACGGTGTTCTTGTTCCAGGGCCTCATGATGTGGGTGGTCTCGCTGGCCGTACAGATGGTGCACCGATCAGAGGGTGCCGGTGTTGGCGTGCTCGGAATTGTCGGTCTCGTGCTGTGGATCGTTGGGCTTGGCTTCGAAGCGATCGGCGATCTTCAACTCGCTCGTTTCAAGGCGAATCCCGACAACGAAGGCAAGGTCATGAATCGCGGCCTCTGGCGATACACCCGTCACCCGAACTACTTCGGCGATACTTGTGTGTGGTGGGGCATTGCGATCGCTGCGAGCACCGTTCCCGTCGCTCGATGGGGACTCCTTGGCGCATTGTTGATGAACGTGCTGCTCGTTCGGGTTTCAGGTGTGGCACTGCTGGAGAAGTCGCTGAGTCGCCGCAAGCCGGGTTATGAAGAATACGTGAAGTCGACAAGCGCCTTCATTCCTCGTCCCCCTCGCCGCTGACATCATTAGCCCAACTGGGTGGGGAGTCGTGCCGCCGCCTAGCGTGCGGAACGTGAAACTTTCGATGATGATCAACTATTCGGGCGACTTCCATGCGGATGTCGAACGAGTTCGTGAGCTTGAAGCCGCAGGTCTCGACCTCGTGTGGGTCCCTGAGGCGTACAGCTTCGATGCGATCAGCCAACTCGGATTTTTGGCGGCCCGCACATCGACGATTCAGATTGGCACGGGGATCATCAACGTGTACTCGCGTACTGCTACTTGCGTTGCCCAGACCGCGGCGGGCCTGGATTATGTGAGCGGCGGCCGCTTTGTACTTGGCCTCGGCGCCTCGGGCCCTCAGGTCATCGAAGGCTTTCATGGCGTCGCCTATGACAAGCCGATGGCTCGAATCCGCGACTACATCAACGTCTGTCGCATGGTCTGGCGCCGTGAACCCGTGGTCTACGACGGGCCGACGGTTCAAGTTCCGTTGCCCGACGGCGAGGGAACGGGCCTCGGGAAGCCACTGAAGCTCATCAATCATCCGGTGCGCTCCGACATCCCCATTTTCTGGGCATCGCTGATGGGTCTGTCGGTGACGGCGACAGCGCAGTTCGCTGACGGTTGGCTGCCGATCTTCTTCGACCCTGAGAAGTTCCATGACGTGTGGGGCGAGGAACTCAAAGCGGGCACCGCACAACGCGATCCGAACCTGGGCCGCCTGCAAATTTCTGCTGGGGGCATGGTGGCCATCGGTGACGAATTCGTTGGTGAACGACGTCAACAGATCCTCGACATGGCGCGTCCGAACGTTGCGCTCTATGTGGGCGGAATGGGTGCGCGCGACAAGAACTTCTACAACACTATTTGCCGTAAGTACGGCTATGTGGATGAAGCGATTGAGATCCAGGACCGCTATCTCTCGGGCGATAAGACCGGTGCAGCAGCAGCGGTTCCAGCGGCCATGCTTGAGCGCACCAACCTGGTGGGTCCTGCGGGCGAGATTCGTGAGCGCCTTGGGGCGTATCGCGAGGCGGGCGTGACCCATCTTTCCGTCACACCGGTCGGTGGAGATCCCGTCGCCACTATTGAGGCGCTGCGCTCACTACTTGGGTAGTCATTAACGGGGTTCGCGCGGCAGGCCGAGCACTCGCTCGCCGAGGATGTTCCTCATCACGTTCGATGTGCCGCCCATGATGGTGTAGCCGGGAGCGTAGGCGAGGCCGTGGGTGACGTCGTCCCACAACATTGCTTCGGCGCCGAATACACGACTGACGAATTCTGCAACGCGGACCTCGTGCTCGGTACAGAAACATTTCGTTGCGGCTGAGAACCCCGAGGGTGCTTGATGCAGTACTTCGCGCGTGACGAGTATTCGTCCAATTCGATAACCGGTCTCGATTGCGGCGATGTGCTGACGAATGACAGGATCCGAACGGTCAGCTTTTTCGAGCGCGAGGACGTAGAGCGCCTGGTTTGAAACGAGGCGATCAATGCCGCCCCGCTCGTGCTCCAACTGGCGCATCGTTTGCTTGAAGGCATTGCCCTCAACGCCGACAAGATTTGCGACAGGAACTCGTACATCGGTGTAGAACACTTCGGCAAAATGC
>JAPOJQ010000011.1 GCA_029978335.1 Actinomycetota bacterium | reverse complement strand
TACTCGAGCCCGCCGACTACCTCCGCGTCGAGCTGCACAACGCTGCCGAACACGAGATGATCGTGCGTCTTGAGGACTTTATGAGGCGGCGGTCGAAGATTGACCTCGTCGTGCCTGAGTCAGACGTGCGTTCTGCGCCTGGTCTTCGTGAGGTGGCAGAGATCTTGTTCGGCGATGACGCCGAACGCCGACTCAATGAGTACCTCGAGTCAGCCCCCGCGGCGTCCGTCGTAGACACGACTCGGGTCTGAGCCAACGAACCCGAAAATGTGATCGTCGACCAGCGTTGCCTGGACGTCGACGATGAGATGCATCGGGGTTGACGCCCACAGGCACACGCCCGAACCATCGTCGGCAGCGACGGCCATATTCGCTGCGGTTGAGCCACGATCGACGTTGACCGTCGAGGTGATCGGCATGGCCGTCACCGCTCGCAGGGTCGAACACGCCGCGAGCGTGGCAAAGCCGTCCGACGCTGCACCGGTTGCTGTGACGTTCACGATGGCTGCATCGGTGCCGTCACCAAGGTCGAGTTGAATCACTTCACCAGCGGCAACCGCATGAGCGCATCGCGCCTCGTCGCAACGGCGGGTGTCAAGCACACGTTCGGCTTCGACGGGCATCCATCCGAGGCCCTCATCACCGATGGTGCCGAGCACGTCGACGATGAGGTGCGTGTCGGCCCAGGTGTAGGCGCACGCGGCACCTGATGTGCTGGTGTCGATGATGGCGAGGTTGGCGCGCGCATTCTCACCCGAATAGTTGAGGTTGGACCACTCAGGAACATCGCCGTCGAACAACGCGCAATCGGCAGCAGAGACGTAGCCCGATGCGTGGTTATCGGTGACCGTCAGGTTCGCCAGCACGGCCGAGTCACCGCTGATCGGAATCGTCGCCACCTCCCGGGCGCTGACAGGACCGCTCTCGCAGCGTCCGTCGCGCAAGCACACCTCGCGCTTGCGGGTATCGCCCACGCGAATGGGATCGACTGGAGAGAACCAGGCCACATCGTCAATGGCGTCATCGGCATTGACGATGAAACCGATCACGTCGACGATCGCATGAACGACGGTGTCGTGATAGATGCAAAAGCGACCATCGGGATCGAGGGTCACGGTGGCGAGGTTCGCAACGTCGTGGCCTCGTTCGTAGTTGACGTTTGATGTTGCTGGCATTCCGGCGGGTCGAGCAGCGCAGCTCTCCAGCGTGAGAAATCCGTGTTCGGCTCCGCCCGTCGCCGTGAGATTGACCACGGCGGCTACTGCGCCCTGTGGTGCTTGGGGGTCGATCGCCACGCGCCACCCGGCCTCGACAGTGAAGTCATGGTTGCAGCGGAGCCGTTCTGTGCCGTCGGCGTCGATGACGTCATAGCACCCGAGCGTCGGATCGTTCCTCAGGTTGAAGCGAGCGATTCGTTCTGCTGCTTCGGGTGTGCCCCGGAACTCGAAGTGGGGAGGGTCGCGGTAGCTGCTCTCGCGCACGTCGTCGGGCGACAGGCAGTCGCCGCTCCATCCATACCCACCCCAGTACAGGCCCCACTTCTCTGCGGTCTGGATGACCCACTGGGGCATGTCGGTCACCATGGGTACGGCGCAGGCATTGCCGCCGTCGGGATCGCGCAGCGTGATGACGGGGTTGGTGCCGCCGTTGATATCAATTGCCAGCCCCCACGAATGCAGCGACAGCCCGCTCGGGTTGCCGCTTGGGCAGTCCCACCCTCCTGATCCTGCAGTGCAGCGGTAGCCGTAGCCACTGGCGTCGTTCAGTCGATACCCGCCTGCGATGACCTCAGCGAGGAACCCTTCAAAAAGCGTGGCGGCACCGATATTGGTTTGGAGGCGTCCGGCACGCACACGGTCAAGGCGCTGCGCGTTCTCACTGATAATCGTTGTTTCCCACTCGATGAGCGCGGGTGATCCGCTGTAGCTATAGCCATTCCACACCCACCCATTGGCGTCACCAGACAGCGGTGCAGGCGGAGAGGCCCAGCCCCGTGTCGCAGGATCATTCGACCCAAGGACGACGCACGCTCGGACGTCGCCCATGGCGAGTTGTGCCTCGTTGCACAGAGGTGGCCGAACCGGTAATTCCCACGGTGACATGTCGGTGCGGTCAATGGCTGGCGGCACCGGCACGGTCTCTTGCGCGTCTGCGCGCAGTGGTGCAGCGAGAGCGGCGCCGACGACAACGGCGAGAGGAAGAAGAAGGTGTGTTGGTCGGCGTGGCATCGTCGTTGCTCCAATGGGCGACGTCGGTTATTCGGGTGCATGAGATGTATCGGCACGACCTGACTGCAACTTGAGCGATTTCTCGAAGGTTTTTCGACAGCGACGTGGCAGCGTGATCGGAATAGGTTGCGAGCGTGATCGGACAGCGAGCGAAGGTTGCCGCACCGCTGTTTGCGGTGGCATTCGGCACGAACGTTGCGACGCCGCTGTTGTTGATCTACGAGGATCGCCTTGGATTGAGCACATGGACGCTGACTGCGCTGTTTGCGATCTATCCGCTGGGATTGACTCCGGCACTCGTGTTCTCGGGACCGGCATCGGATGTGCTCGGTCGGCGCAAGGTGATGCTGCCCGGGGTGATCTTGTCGGGCGTCGCCTCGTTGGTGCTGTTACTTGGCAGCGACTCCGTCGCCATGCTGTACCTCGGCCGCTTGCTGTTGGGTGTCGTCTCTGGACTTGTGCTCGTGGTAGCGAGCGCCTGGATGCAAGAACTGGGGCGCGATAACCCTCTGTTGACTTCTCGACTGCTGGGCATTGTGATGTACGTGGGATTCGGCCTTGGGCCGCTGCTGTCCGGCGTCATTGGTCAATGGGGTCCAGTACCGCTGGTCCTGCCGTACGTGATGCATCTCGCTCTGGTGGTGATCGGACTGGTGGTCATGGTTGGCGCACCAGAGACGGTCGAGCGAGTTCCTGATCGACGAATTCGACCGAACCTCGGTATTCCGACCGGTTCGAGCCGTGCATTCTGGACAGTGGTTGCGCCAACGGCATTTGGTGTGTTCGGCATGCCGTCCCTCGCCTTTGGATTGTTCCCGGTCTTGTTGAAGCCGGCGATGCCATCGGTGGCCGTGTTGGTGTCGGGGTTACTCGGGTT
This sequence comes from Actinomycetota bacterium, assembly GCA_029978335.1. GTDB lineage: Bacteria > Actinomycetota > Acidimicrobiia > Acidimicrobiales > Ilumatobacteraceae > Casp-actino5. Next base: position 45,551 of record JAPOJQ010000011.1, on the reverse strand, counting down.
CCTTGCGATGGGCTCGATCATCCCGGCGCAAGCATGGGTGGGACGCGTTGGGCCGGTTCGTTCAGCACCGACGGCGCTGATGTTCGGCACGATTGGCGCTGCGCTCGGGCTAGCGGCGTTCGCGACCGATGCATGGCCGTTGCTGTTGCCGGCTGCGTTGGCGATGGGAGCGGCATCGGGTTTGGCGATGACGTCGGGCTTGCGGTTCGTCGACATGATCTGTGAGCCGAGCGATCGTGGCGCGCTGAATGGTTCGTTCTATGCGGCGTCGTATGCCGGAATGATGATGCCGTTGGTGGTCAGTTCAATCGCGCGGGTGGTGGGCTCAGTGGTGCCGGTGCTCGCTGTCGTCACGGTGGTGACCGCCTCGGTCGCAATGTGGCTTCGACGCGCGACGCTCACCTTTATTAGCGATGGACGCTGAGCATGAACGGTCGACGCGTGCCATGCTGATGCCGTGACGTCGTCGGCCCACCTTGCACTCGCCGACCGCCCGGTACTGCGGGGGCGGCTACATGTGGCGGCGTTCTGGCTGGCGGCAATCTTTGGACTGGTCGTGGTCCTTGCCGCTGACGGTCTCACCGCACAGGTAACGGCAATGGTGTATGTCGCCACGCTGCTCGTCGGCTTCGGTGTGTCGGCGGTGTATCACCGTGTGGATTGGTCGCCGGTCTGGCGAGATCGGATGCAGCGCCTCGATCATGCGGCGATCTACGTGTGGATTTCAGGCACCTATGTTCCCCTCTGTGTGTTGGTGCTGCCGGCGGCATGGGGCGTGCCATTGCTCTCGGTCGTTGGCGTCGGCGCGCTCGTCGGCATCACGCTCCAACTGCTGCGTCGGGGTCGTCGCACGGGGTACGTGTTGTACCCGGTGCTTGGTTGGGCAGCCGTGGCGGTTGCCCCTGCGCTGTGGTGGTATCTCGATCCGCTCGAGTTCTGGTTGGTGGTGTCGGGCGGTATCGCCTACACGCTCGGGTTTCCGGCGCTGTTGGTGAAGCGACCCGATCCGGTGCCGCACGTGTTTGGCTACCACGAGGTGTGGCATTCCTTCACTGTGGTTGCTGCAGCGCTGCATTTTGCAGCGGTGGGATTGATGACGGCGGCGTAGCGGCTCGGACACAGCGCTTGTTGATGCCCGACCGACATCGTTGTCACAGGCGGCAACTAGGGTCGCGGGGGAATGGCGACCCTCAGGTTCAGTTTCGGCACGATGGGCTCAGGCAAGAGCACCCTCGCCCTGCAGATCCATCACAATCTCGCGTCCCGCGAGATGTATGGGTTGCTGCTGACGTGCCTCGACCGCGAGGGCAACCAGGTCACGAGCAGGCTCGGGGTCAAAGCGCCCGCCATCCATGTTGAGCCAGATCTCGATCTTCACGACCTTGCGGTGCGTCATTGGCCGTTGCATTACCTGGTGTGTGATGAGGTCCAGTTCTACACACCCGAGCAATGCGACCAGTTGGCACGCATCGTTGACGACATGGAGGTCGATGTCTTTGCGTTCGGGTTGATCACCGACTTCCGAGGCATCCTGTTCGACGGCACGCGACGCATGCTCGAAGTGGCTGATGAACGTGTCCCACTCCAAGTCGAGGCTCGGTGTTGGTGCGGTTCACGCGCCACTCATAATGCTCGAGTCGTCAACGATTTCGTCGTCTACGAGGGTGAGACCGTCGTGGTGGGCGACACCGTTGCTCCTGGAACGCAGAAGATGTTCGGCGATGTGGTTCGCTACGAGTTGTTATGCCGCCGGCACTTCATCGCAGGTGATCTCGGCGCCTGAACTCGTTCTACGGCACCGTTGGGCGCACAAGCCTGATGGCTGCAGTCGCCACGGCGACTCCTGACGCTCGTCCCACCAATGCACCGAGGTCGGCGAGTGGATCGGCATATCTGAAGGGAATACCGCCGATGCCGAGCAACGCAAGGCCAATCACGATGACGGCAACACCCGCGACCGTGCGGCCGAGCCGATCCGTCCAGGGTTCAGTCGGTCGGTCGTCGGGGTGCACCGGGGTGACGAGGATGCGGGCGATCGTCACCGTGAGCGCTGCAAGGGCGAGCATTGCAATGTTCTGGGGCAGAGCGACAAAGGAAATGATTTCGACCCGCTGACCCCACACCCCATCTTCAAAGCTCGACGAGGTGATCGCTGCGGCTCGGCGCAACTCGATGGCGATGATGCCGACGTAGGCGCCAAGAAAGCACCATCCAGCGATCATCAACGACCGTGCCCAACCGAGTCGGTCGTGGTCGGTCATGCCGTCACGACCACGAGCACGACATGCGCTTGATGCCGTTGATGAAATTGCTCTGGAGGTAATCAGGTTCGCCAGTAGCGCGCAGTGAAGGAAGGCGTCGGTGCAACTCTTCGAAGGCGATGGTGAGTTCGCGTCGAGCGAGGTTTGCGCCGAGGCAGAAGTGTGGACCACCCGCACCGAAGCCAACCTGTTGTGGCTGCAGTGGCCGTGTCACGTCGAATTGATCGGGTAGTTCAAAGACGCGTTCATCACGGTTCGCGCTCGAGTAGAACAGCACCACCTTGTCGCCTGCATGGAGTTGCTGCCCGCCGAGTTCGGTGTCGGCGGTGACGGTGCGCCGGAAGTGGATCACTGGCGTGGCGAGGCGCACGATCTCCTCGATGGCGGTGCGCGAATGGGTCTCGTAGTCGTTGAACCAGAGGTCGCGCTGGTCGGGATAGTCGGTAAGCGCCTTGAGGCCGTGGGTCAGTGCGTTGCGGGTGGTTTCGTTGCCGGCGACGACGAGCAGGATGAAGAACGAGCCAAATTCCTGGGGGCTCAGTCGATCACCGTCGACTTCGGCCGCCATCAGCGCTGAGGTGATGTCATCGCCTGGATTGGCCCGACGGTCTTCGCCAAGCGCTTGGGCGTAAGCGAAAATCTCGAGTGAGACCTCCATGAGTCGCTCATAGGTGCCACCGAACTCTGGATCGCTCGCACCAAGGATGGTGTTGGTCCATTCGAAGATCGACGCGTAGTCGGATTCAGGAATGCCCATCATCGAGCAGATGATTTCGAGCGGTAGTGGTCCGGCAAATTCGTGGACGAAATCAGCAGAGCCATCTGGGTGTGCGGCGACCATTCGGTCGATGATCTCGACGCACTTGGCTCGGATCCGGTCCTCGAGATCGGTCACGTGGCGCGGCGTGAATCCTTTGGAGACGATGGATCGGAGTCGGAAGTGCTTCGGGTCGTCCATGTTGATCATCGAGCCGTAGAACTCGTTGAGTTCTTGTGGCAGGTCGACGATGTTTGATCCCTGCCCAGAGCAGAACAGTTCAGGATTTCGGCTCGCTGCCCACACATCCTCGTAGCGGGTTACTGCGAAGTAGCCCGGCCCAGGAGGAAAAGGCGACCCTTCGAGGAACCGTTCGGGGTACTTGGGAAGCCCCGGCGTGTTGCGCAACGTCTGGAACGCAGCGATCCGTTCGTCGCGTGGCGCAAGCCAGAAGGCCATCTGTGAAATGTCGGGGAGCCCGGCCGGCGGATCGAACGCAATGTCAGACATGGCAGGAGCGTAGATGGCCCTTAGGGTTGGGCGTGTGCTGAGCCACGATGAGATCGAACGAGCCCTTGTCATTACCGCCCATCCCGATGATGTTGATTTTGGTGGGGGCGGCACGGTTGCGTCCCTGACCGACGCGGGCGTCAGCGTCACCTATTGCGTCGTGACCGACGGTCAAGCCGGAGGGTTTGATGATTCGATTCCGCGTGCTCAGATGGCGTCGATCCGACGCGAGGAACAGACCCGAGCCGCAGCTGTTGTCGGGGTCACCGATCTCGAATTTCTCGGACTGATGGATGGCTCTGTGGAGAGCGGTCTTGACTTGCGTCATGCGCTCTCACGTGTGATTCGCATGGTTCGACCCCAGGTGGTGCTGACGCAATCACCGGAGTTGAACCTACTCCGGATCTATGCGAGCCATCCCGATCACCTCGCGGTGGCGCAGTCGGCGATCGCTGCGGTGTATCCCGACGCTCGAAACCCCTATGCCTTCCCCGAGTTGTTGACCTCTGGTTTTGAACCGTGGAGCGTCGATGAGGTGTGGGTCATGGGTCATCACCAACCCGACGCGCATGTGGACATCACCAATCAGATCGATCGAAAGATTGAGGCGCTGCTGTGTCATGCGAGCCAGCATCCTGACCCTGATCGGATGGTTGAACGTGTCCGTGCGTGGAATGCAGCGATTGCGGCCGATGCCGGTCTGGCAGAAGGATCGTTCGCCGAAGGGTTCTTGGTCGTCGACACCCGCTGAGACGCTGGTCGGGTGCGGTGCTCGGGCTTCGGTATCGGTAAGGTTCCGGCCATGACCGAAGCAGTGATCGTCGCAACCGCCCGCAGTCCGATTGGCCGAGCCGGAAAAGGCTCGCTCGTCTCGATCCGTCCCGATGACTTGTCGGCTCAGATCGTGCGTGCCCTGATGGCCAAGGTGCCTCAGGTGAAGCCATCTGACGTTGAGGACCTCATCATGGGGTGCGGCCAGCCGGCCGGCGAAGCCGGGTTCAACATTGCTCGCATCACGGCGATTCTCGCCGGCCTTGATGACTGCCCGGGTGTGACGGTCAACCGTTACTGCTCGTCGTCGCTGCAGACCATCCGCATGGCCGCTCACGCGATCCAGGCCGGTGAGGGCGACTGCTTCATCGCGGCTGGCGTGGAAACGGTGTCACGGTATGGCGCCGGAGCCAGCGACACCGCTCCGAACTCGATCTTCGGTGAGCCTGGACAGCGTTCGGCCGCCCGTTCACAAGGTGGGCACGGTGCGTGGACGCCGCCGGCGGGACTCCCCGACGTCTACATCGCCATGGGCCAGACCGCCGAGAACGTCCGCGAGGTTGAGAACGTCACCCGTCAGGAGATGGACGAGTTCGCTGCGCTCAGCCAGCAGCGCGCCGTCGCCAACGTCGAGAATGGTTTCTGGGCCGATGAGATCACGCCGATCACTTTGCCCGATGGCACGGTGGTGACGGCCGACGATGGCCCTCGTGCAGGCACGACGGTTGAGGGCCTGTCGGGTCTCAAGCCCGCCTTCCGCCCCGACGGTGAAATCACCGCAGGTAACGCCTGCCCGTTGAACGACGGTGCCGCTGCGGTCATGGTGATGAGCGCGACCAAGGCAGCTGAGTTGGGCATCAAGCCGCTCGCTCGCATCGTGTCGTCGGGTGTCAGTGGTCTGAACCCGGAGATCATGGGTCTCGGACCGGTCGAAGCCAGCCGTCAGGCACTCGCTCGTGCGGGTATGACGATCGACCAGATTGACCTCGTGGAGATCAACGAAGCCTTTGCTGCTCAGGTCATCCCATCCGCCAAGCATCTCGGCATCCCCATGGACAAGTTGAACGTGCATGGTGGCGCCATCGCCGTTGGTCACCCCTTTGGCATGACCGGCGCACGCATCATGACGACGCTGATCCACGGTCTGCAAGTCACTGGTGGCCGCTACGGCCTCGAGACGATGTGCGTCGGTGGCGGTCAGGGCATGGCCATGATCGTCGAGCGCCTCGACTGATAACTCGTCAGCGAACCGGACGTTCAAATCGACGTGGCAGGTCAGCGCGAACACAAATCGCGTTGTCTGCCACGTTGACGCGTAACACATACAACTGACCGGCCGAGGTGAGTTCGGCGAGGGCGTATCCTCCCGTTACATCGCGCACCCCGGTGCCGAGCGGCACGACCTCGTCGACGACGAGGCCGGCATGTTCGGCCTCAGCGGTCCAGAAGTGCACGAGTCCCTGACGCATGGACGGGTCATCGACGAGCGTGGTGTCTGCGTAGTCGAGGGTGACGGTGGTGATCGAGACGTGATCGAGGTCGTGCAACATCACCACGGTGTCGCTGCGCAGGTGCCCATCGAACATGACAACGACACGCCCGTTCGCATCGGGCTTGCCACCGACGAAGCCATACAAGGTGATGGCGAGCCCATCGTCATCAGTGGTGCGATAGCGGACCCGATCGCCCCGATCGAAACGCGAAGATGCACGGTTCATGCGCGGACCTCGGCGATGACGGCATCTGACAGTTCACGCCAGAGTCGCGGGGCAACCTCGGACCATTGATCGAATGGACGATCGGTGAGTGCACAGAGCGCAACGTTGGCCTGCGGATCGACCCACATCATGGTGCCGGCTCCTCCGAAGTGACCGAGGGTCGCTGGAGAGTTCGTCGAACCCATCCAGTGGGGGTGTTTGTCGCCATGAAGTTCGACGCCGAGTCCCCATGGACATGGATGGAATGCGCCGATGCCAGGGACGATGCCGTCGAGCGTCGGATACTGAACCGATGTCATCTCAGCGTGCGTGCTTGAGGCGATGAGTGTCGGTCTGAGTAACTCACCAAGGAGCAGCGCCATATCGTGGACGGTGCTCCAGATGCCATAGGCGGGTGAGCCACGTAGTTCGGTGCGTCGCACGCCGAGCGGTTCGAAGACCGCCTCGCGCAGGTAGTCGCCGAAACGAATACCGGTGAGGAGTTCGGTCTCGATGACGGCGAGTTCGATGCCGGTATTCGAATAGATCCGCCGGGTCTCGAGGGGAGCGATCGAGTCGGTGCCATCGAAGGGAAGCCCTGACGCATGAGCGAGGAGATGTCGTATGGTGCATCCGTCAGGCACGCCGGTGCTCACCATTGGCTGGTCGAGGCTGACGCTGCCCTCTTCAACGGCGATCATGATTGCCAGCGAGGTGATCACTTTCGACAGCGACGCGATCCTGAAGTGGTGGGCGGTGTCGCCGTAGACGGCGAACGTCGATGGTGCACCACTCATCGCATTGACGATGCAAGCGGATGCCGTTGGCACCGGCCAGTCATCGATGCGGTCGAGTGCGCCCATGAGGGGCCGTCAGACGTCGTCGGTGGTGATGGCCCGCACGCTCTCCGCGGTGCGGAAGGCGAGTTCGAGACCTTGGCGACCATTGAGCCGCGGATCGCACACCGTCTCGTAGCGGTGATCGAGATCCGCATCGGCGATCGCGTCTCCGCCGCCGAGGCATTCGGTGACGTCCTCACCGGTGAGTTCGACGTGAATACCACCAGGCCACGTGCCTTCGGCACGGTGTGCACGAACAAAACCCTCGATTTCGGCAATCACGGCATCAAAGTGGCGGGTCTTTCGTCCACTGTCAGCGGTGAAGGTGTTGCCATGCATTGGATCGCACGCCCAAACCACGGGATGTCCTGCATCTTTGACTGCTCGAAGTAATGGCCGGAGTCGTTCTTCAACGATGTCGGCGCCCATGCGACTGATGAGTGTGAGGCGGCCCGGAATCATTGCGGGGTTGAGCGCCTCGCAGAGGGCGATGATCTCTTCACCGGTCATCGATGGGCCGACCTTGCACCCGATTGGATTGCCGACACCACGAAGGAATTCGACGTGTGCGCCATCGAGTTCACGGGTGCGCTCACCGATCCAGAGCATGTGAGCCGAGCAGTCGTACCAGTTGCCGGTGGTCGAGTCACGCCGTGTGAGCGCTTCTTCGTAACCGAGCAGCAATGCCTCGTGGCTGGTCCAGACATCAACCTCGCGGAGGCTCGGGTTGGTATCGGTGTCCATGCCGATGGCGTTCATGAAGCGCAGCGCACGATCGATTTCGGTGGCCATCTGGTCGTAACGCTGACCTTCAGGGCTTGACGCCACAAACTCTTGGTTCCAGGCGTGAACACGATCGAGCGCCGCAAAGCCGCCCTTGGTGAAGGCGCGAACAAGGTTCAGCGTGGATGCCGACTGGTGGTAGGCCTGCACAAGCCGATCGGGGTCGGGGATGCGAGCCGCTGCCGTGGCTGCGGCATCGTTCACGATGTGGCCGCGAAACGACGGCAACTCGAGGTCGCCGATGCGCTCGGTGTCGGATGATCGTGGCTTGGCGAATTGGCCGGCGATGCGACCGACTTTGACGACCGGCACTCCCATCGAATAGGTGAGCACCACCGCCATCTGAAGGATGACCCGCAACTTCTCTCGAATGTTGTCGGCGGAGAACTCTTCAAAGCTCTCAGCACAGTCGCCCGCCTGCAACAAAAAGGCGTTGCCTGCGGCAACTTTGGCAAGGCTGGATTGCAGCGAACGAGCCTCTCCGGCGAAGACGAGCGGCGGCATTGCAGCGATCTGCTTGAGCGCGCGGTCGTAGTCAGCCTCGTCAGGCCACTGCGGTTGCTGCTTGATCGGACGGGTCCGCCATGACGATGGACTCCACTGCGTCGGCATGTGTCCCGATGCTATCGGTGGCCATTGAGTGTGGGGTCGGGCGCGAAGAAGGGCGGCCCAGCGGGCCGCCCTTCAACTTGTCGATGGAGTGCCGGTCAGACGACGCTGAGGATGTCCTCTGCGTCATCGCGCAGGCCTGCAACCGCCCGGCTGACCAAGCGACGCGCTGCTTCGGCGGTCACGCCGAGGCTTTCGCCGACTTCACGGAAGCTCTTGCGCTCACCGTCGAGGAGACCGAATCGCGCTTCAACGGCGTAGCGTGCCCGGGGATCAAGCGTGCCAAGGAGTTCGTCGAGAAGGTCGGACTCAACGCCCACCATCACGGCATCTTCTGGCGTGGGGTCACCGTTCGCCATCAGATCGCCGAGGGTGGCATCACCGTCATCGCCAACCGTCTTGTCGAGGCTGACCGGCGTGGTGAGTCGGTGCAGTTCGGCATTGGCCTGATCGAGGGTCTCGCCGTCGCCCGATGCCTGGCGCAACGCCGCACGAAGGCTGGCGGAGCGATCACCTGGGATACGGATGAGGCTGGCCTTCTGGTCGAGCGCACGACCGATCGCCTGACGGATCCAGAAGGTGGCGTAGGTGGAGAACTTGAAGCCGCGGCGCCAGTCGAACTTGTCGACGGCATGCTCAAGCCCGAGGTTGCCCTCCTGGATGAGGTCGAGGAGGTCCATTCCCTGGGGCAGTGGGTAGCGACGAGCGATCGACACCACCAAGCGGAGGTTCGAACGGATGAAGCGGTCCTTTGCTTCAGCGGCAGATGCCACCTTTGCCTTGAGGTCAGCGCTGCGCTTACCGGAGGCGAGCTTTTCGGCTGCCTCGCGGCCTTCTTCGATGCGCCGCGAGAGTTCGCGCTCGTCTTCGGCGGTGAGCAGTGCCACCTTGCCGATGTCGTTCAAGTAGAGGCCAATTGAGTCATTCATAATCTGTGGTTTCCAACTCTGTTGTGTGTGTAGCCATCCCCGCCGATAGCGTGCCGTCTGACACATTCATCGGCAGTTCTGCCGGGAACTTGAGCACTTTTCGACGTGTTTTTCGAACGTGCGAATCCCCGGACTTCGTGACCGGCGTGGTGACGTGAGCACACGTCGAACCGCTTCGGAGAGGAGAGGGGGGTTATGTGTTGTGGCTATCAGGCATGATCCCTCAAGCCGGCAGACGACTGTAACACACCTGTCAAGTCCCAACGAGTCGAGCACGGGCATGGTCACGATGAACCTCGTTAGAGTGTGAGGTCGTGCTGCAGTCGTCTGGCCCCCGTCGACGGGTCGGGCTGTTTGGCGGCACCTTCGACCCGCCCCATGTGGGTCACCTCGTCACCGCAGTCAACGTCCGTCACGAACTCGACCTTGATGTGGTGATCTTGATGGTGGCGAACATTCCATGGCAGAAGCAGGCCGTACGCGAGGTGGAGGCCGCCGACGATCGGTTGGCGATGGTGCAGGCGGCTGTCGACGGTGTGACGGGTCTTGAGGCGGGCGATACCGAGATTCGCTCTGGTGGGCCCTCGTTCACCGCTGACACGCTGGCGGAGTTGCAACGCGAGGATCCCGATGCGGAGTTCTTCACCATTGTCGGAGCAGATGCCGCCAACGACTTGCTGACCTGGGAACGCGTTGACGAGGTGGTCGACCGCTCCCAACTCGTCGTTGTCGACCGTCCAGGGTCGGCGTTGGCATTACCAGCGCTTCCGGGCACAGCGGAATGGATGCGTGTCGAAGTCCCGCATCTTGAGGTCTCGAGCACCGATCTCCGTTCACGCGTGGTGGATGGTCGTCCGCTCGAGTTCCTGATCCCGCCGGGCGTGATCGATGTGATCACACAACGTGGTTTATATCGAGGAGGCGGCGGGTGACGGCGCTCGCGGGTCGGCGCCGGCTCTTCACGGTTCGGGCGGCGACGCTGGTGGCGTCATCGATAATGCTCGCGCTGGTGCTCACCGTTGTCGGTGTCCGCACCCTGGCCACCTCCACCATTGGTGCTGAGGTGATCTCTGGTGGACCGACGTCGCTTCGATTGCCGTTCACGTCGACTGCTGTTATCGGCATCGTTGATGATGAGGGCGTGCTGCGGTCAGCCGCGATGCTGGCGCTCGACCCCGACGGCGTCGGTGGATCGGTGGTGTCGATTGACGCAAGCGCCGACGTCGCATCGAATCGCTCGACCGAGGTGATGCCGTTGAGCGACGGCCTTGCGACCGGAGGCATCGATGTGTTTCGCCTCGATGCCGAAAGCATTACTGGAGCGACCTTTGATCTCGTATCGGTGCTGACAGTCGATGACCTCGCCACACTCCTCGACCCGATTGGCGCGGTGACGGTTGATCTTCCCGTTTCCGTGCGTGACGACCACACGGGCCGTTCGGTCACGTCGGGCGTGTCGACGTTGGAACCTTCCGATGTCGCGTGGGTGCTTGCCGCCCACGTCGAAGGCGTGCCCTCATCGGCCATTGCCCCAGCACGTGCCGCCGTATGGGACGCGATTGCGGTATCGATTGGCAATGGCGTGGCATCCCTCGAAGGTGTCTTTGCCCGTGAAGAGCTCACCCCACAAGCGGTGCCAGCGACGATCACGTCGTTCTGGCGGCGACTGATCGCAGGACCGGTCGGGCATCGCGCCCTACAAGTTGAACCCTTGGCTTCTGGCCGTGTGCCCGATGGTGTGGATGCGTCGTTCCATGACTGGTCGGAAACGCTGATGGTGTCGGCTCATATCGCCCCGACGCGAGTTGCCGCTCCGCTTGATGCAGCGACGATCCGCATCGTGGTGCCGTTTGTTGAAAGTGACGCGTTGATCGATGATTCGACCGCAACCGATCTCGCCATTACCGCTGTTGATCGAGCTGTGCTGGCGGGCCTCAATGTGGTGTCGGTGTCGACCCATGAGAGCGGTATTGCGAACGGCCCCCCAGACGTCACCCAGATCTGGACGGGCGATGCCGAGCGTGTGGCCGATGCCGCAGCATCGTTCGCGATCCTGTTCGGCGATGTATCGGCGTCTGTTGGTGACTACTCGGTGGACGGGGTCGACGTGGTGGTGATCCTCGGTCGGTCATTCGTCGACGATCTCGACCGCGACATTCGGCCATCGCTCAAGGATTCCGTGTTCGACCAGACGCAGTGACGATGCCGGTACCGTGTCCGAATGACTTCTCTGCGACCGATGTGCGCTGATGGCTGATATCGAACCCCGCGACCTTGCCATCGTTGCCGCTCGTGTTGCCGACGCGGAGAAGGGCTCCGACATCAAGGTGCTCGAAGTGGGTGACGTGCTCGGCGTGACCGAGTACTTCGTGATCGCAGGCGCGTCGAACCGTCGACTGGTGCGGCGCCTGGTCGATGCAATGGAGATGGGTTGCCGAGAGCAGACGGGTCGGTCGCCGGTTCGGACTGAAGGCGCTCGTGAGCAGCAGTGGGTGTTGCTCGACTACGGCGACGTCATTGTGCATGTGTTCTTGGAAGAGGTGCGTGACTTCTACGAGATCGAACGCCTCTACCGAGATGTGCCGGTCGTCGACTGGTCCGAGTGATCGCTGCCCGGTTGTGGAAGCACTCAGGCGATCGCTATCGTGACGCCGCTTCGGGGCTATAGCTCAGTTGGTAGAGCGCTTCCATGGCATGGAAGAGGTCAAGGGTTCAATTCCCTTTAGCTCCACTCCGAACCCCTGCTGCGGCGGGGGTTTCGCCATTTCTTGCGTTCAGAGCGGCCTCTGAGTCGCCGAAGGTTGAGTTCCGGCGAAGTCGTCGGGCGTCGTCGCCGCTGACATCGCTGTCGCCTCGCAGGGCACCGTCGTCACCGGTAAGGGTCCGCAAGGTTTTCGCAACTTGAGCAGACTTTGATTCTTGGCGACCACAGAGGAGGTTGTCATGTTGTTCATGATCGAATGGGAAGTGAACCACGACCAGAAAATGGAGACGTTCGGTGCGTTCGCAGGAATGACCGAGGCGGATGACGCAGCAGTGGAGCAAGCCCACGGGTTCACGCAGATCGGCCGTTGGCACGACATTGCCAACGGGCGGGGTGTTGCCATTGTTGAAGCCGCGTCTTCCGAGGCGCTCCATGGTTTTCTGATGATGTGGACCGGGGGTCTGAGCACTCTGAACATCACTCCGGTGCTCGATGACGCCGGCGCACGATCGGTGATCAGCGCCAACCTGCCAGTGGGCTGAGGCTGGGGTTGTGAAGTTCTTCATCATGTTCTCGACGGATCCCGACGTTGACCCACGCAAGTGTGTCGTCGGGTTGATGTGTGCCGCGCAGGCCGTTTCAGACGGTCATCAGGTGCAGACGTTCTTTGCCTCTCACTCGGTCAAGTTGCTGCACGCCAACTACATCGACGCGATCGATTCGCGGGTTGGCATGCCGGACGGCGCCTCAAGGGCTCTCTTGGATCAGCTTGCGTCAGGGGCATCGATTGCATGCTCCACCGGGTCACAAGCCGTGGTTGGGGTCACTCCCGACAACGCCGACGAGGTGCTCATCGGGGGTCTGGACCTGGAGTGGAGCGGGCCGCCCGGTGTGGTTGCGATGAGCGCCCAGGCCGACAGGTCACTCTCGTTCTAAGGCATCGCTATAACTCTCCGCGTCTGCACCTGAAGTAGAAGATTGTCAACTCAGCCGACGGTGCCGCTGTGCGATGGGTGACTGATGTCCCCGAATATCAACGAGCAGCCATTCGCGCAGACGTCTCCCGCCCGTTCGACATCATCCGGTGGAGTTCGCCGCCGCGGGCGTGATGCCAGAGGCAGCGACGTGCCGTCGTCTGATTATCCGAGGCTTCCCGGCGATCGATGCGTGAGGGATCGCTACCACGTCGTCCATCAAGGTTTGACTCAGGCGATAGGGCGCTTCCATGGCGTGGAAGAGGTCAAGGGTTCAATTCCCTTTAGCTCCACTCCGAAACTCTTGCTGCGGCAAGGGTTTTCGTTGTTTTCAGGGCCGGCTTGTCGCCTTGTCGCCGGCACGTTGATCATCACCGCTGCGCGCACCGACCTCAGTTGATGGTGGGTGGCTGAATCTCGGTTGCCATGCAGCCAGCAATCGGTCAATGTGCCGGCTGAGGTCAGGGCCAATGCCGGTACGGATGTCGAATCCTTCAACATGAACGTGACGGGCGCCAAGGGATGTCACCGCTGCGGTCATGTCGCGCACGAGCGTCGTCGGCCCGCACATCACGATGTGCGCGTCGCGAAGTCCGTTAGCACCAAACGCTGTGCCGAGATCGTCGGCACCGAGGCGAGTGCCTTCATCAGATGCGTGCACATGTACGACGACCCGGCCAGCCTCATGGGCATCGATCAGTTCATCAAGTCCTGGAGCATCATCACGGGACCGAACGCAAAAGAACAGGTGTGGAGGTGCCGATCCAGCTGGTGCACCCGATCGGGCCGCGCCAAGAAATGGCGTGATACCGACGCCTCCCGCAATCCACACGATCGGTCCATGGGTGCGCGAAGGAAACGGTTCGAGTCGGCCGTACGGGCCTTCAACGATGACTCGGTCACCGATCGCGACGCGATGATCGAGGTCGTGACTCCAGTCGCCAAGGTCACGAATGACGAATCGAAGCGACCGATCGTCTGGAGCGGAGGCGATCGTGAACGGGTGGGGTTCACGCATTCCGGGCCGATCGATCTTGACAAAGGCGAATTGGCCGAGGGCGTGACGCATCGGCGCACCAACGGGTTCGAGTTCCAGCGCGACGCTGTCGCCCGTTCGTTCCACGCCGACCACCCGATGGAGTCGACCTTTGCGGATCATGTCGCGCCAGACCACCCGGTAGAGCCAGGCAGCGATGCCAAGGAGCATGAACGCACCGAACCATCGCCCCCAGGCTGAGTCATTCGCGTACGGCTTGGTCGCCGTGTAGAAGTGCCATGACGCAAACACGAACGGCAGGATTAAGAACTTGTGGCTGATCCGCCACCAACGGGTCGGCAACCAACGCAACAGGCTGAGTCCGACTAAGGCGTACAAGATGTTGGTTCCGGTGCTCGCGAGGTCTTGAGCGGTCTTGGCGACATCTCGTGAGGCGCCAGCGATGCCCTTCACATCATCAACCGTTTGCGTATGGAGCCACATGGCCACGACGGAGAGCGCTCCGAACCACCGATGCCAGCGGTACATCCGATCGACCCCACCGAAGAGTTGTTCGAGTGCGCTGATGCGAGTTGAAAGCAGGTTGCTCCACGCCATCAACATGATGGAGACCGACCCGATGAATAAGGCGAACGCAGTGCCCGACCGGCCCACCGTGTCGTTGAATGCGAACCATCCGACGAGCGTCGAGGACAGTGCCATCACCGGTCCAATCCAGTGCGGGCCTAGGGCGGGCATCTGTGGGGGCGCAGGTCGCCGAAGACGCCAGTCGTGCGGCCGGCCGATCATGGTGCGGGCGACGACCTCGGCGGCGTCGGTTACCTCTGGCTTCACTCAAACGACCCTAAAGGCCGCTCAGCCATCAGATGGTGACCGCTAATCCAAGAATTGTCGAAGGTCGGGGGCACGAATGTGGCTCGCGCTTACTCATTCGTTGTCGGGTAGCCGGCGTAGGAGGCTTTGAACACGCCCTGGTGAAGCAACACTTCGGCCACGAGCTCGCCGGAATCGTTTCGAATCGTTGAAGCCGTCCAGTAGCTCTCCACTCGCCTGCTTTGCCCAACGGCAACTACTTCATGGTCGACATTGAGCGAAGCCCCAACGAGCACTGGCTGATGCCGGCGCACCTCGAGGTCGACGAACAGTCCAACGGCTGGACCACGAACAGGTAGACCCGAACCTTCACGATGTGCCATAACGCTCAGCATCTCGCTCGGCACGACTGGCGCTCCCCATGGTGATGCGGTTGCAAACCACGGTGAGGGCTCGGTGATCGCCTCGAGTTTGTCGGCTAATGAAAATGGGTAGAGGTCGCCGTTGTGATCCGACATCGTCAGCGTGGCGTCATGCGGCCCTGTACGCATGCCAACTGACAGCCGATCGATGATGAAAAGGTCTCCCGGATCGCGGGCTTGGACGGCAGCGAGTCGTTGTGAGAGCAACGTCGGCCCGGCGCCCACTGACAGCGATGCCGTGAGCACCGTCTCATCGTTGTGCTTCACCGCCGTGGCGTCGGCTGTCGTTGGTGAGGTGCGACGTGCACGTGCCCTCACCTGCTCGCCTTCGACCACCATGGTTTCGAAATGCGCGCTGATACAGCCGTCGACGAACCAGCGATCACCGAACAGCGCCACGCCAAGCGGATCGAGCTGGCTGAAGTGCGTCGGCCCTTCGATCGGGGCGCCCGTTAGTCCGAGATCGGCAGCGACGGCATCGTCATGCACGCTGGCGTGGCCGTCGTAGGTCTGATCGCCGAGCATTTGCCGCGGTGCACGCCACGGACCTTCGAGTGTCGTTCCATCGTCAGTGATCGTCGTTGCGAACGCGGTCGTCATCGAAAGAGTCTCGCACGCACCGATGGCGCTTCCCCGGCTGATGCCAGCACGCCGCCCTGTGACAGGCTTTCGTCGAACAACGAGGGGGAACCATGGGCGACATCGGACTCATCAATCGGATCGACGCGGGCAAGTGGGCGATGGTGGCGGGACGAGATGTTCCGTGGGTGCTGGCGCGTCGCATTGAGCGATACGGCGACAAGCCATTCATCATCTGGGAGCCGTTCGAAGGCGACCGTGCGACGTGGTCCTATGCGGCGTTTGGCCGCGATGTTGATGCGATTGCCGGTCGCCTTCATGAGCGCGGTGTCCGCATTGGGGATCGGGTGCTCATCCATCTCGACAACTCCCCGGAGTTTCTCATTTCGTGGTTTGCATGCGCCCGAATCGGCGCCGTCGCGGTCTCGACCAACACGCGGTCGGTGGCGCGTGACATGGAGTACTTCGCTGAGCATGCAGGGGTGGTTGGGGCTATCACCTCACCCGGCTTCGCTGAACTCGTTGCGACCGCAGCGCCATCACTTCGATTCCTTATTGTGACCGACACCGATGCAGGTACACCATCGACTGTTCCCGATGGCATCACCCATGAACGCTTCTCGGCCTTGGTTGTTGATGCACCAACGCCTCCGGAACGTCCAGTGGACCCGATGGCTGACCTCGGCATTCAATTCACCTCGGGTACGACCTCGCGCCCCAAAGCTGTGCTCTGGACCCACGCGAACGTGGTGTGGGGCATGCAAGTGAACTGTGCCCACATGCGTCTCACCGATGACGACATCACCCAGATTTTCCTGCCCTTGTTTCACACGAACGCCCAGTCGTATTCGATGCTGTCGACGTTGTGGTCGGGCGGCACGATGGTGATTCAGCCGCGGTTTTCAACATCGCGGTTCTGGGATGTAGCAGTGCGCAACGAGGTGACCTGGACCTCGACCATTCCGTTCTGCGTGAAAGCGGCAATGTCGACACAAATCCCCGAGAACCATCGCTTTCGCTTCTGGGGATCGGCGGTGCGACTGCCTGATGTCGAGCAACGACTCGGTGTGAGCACCTTTGGATGGTGGGGTATGACCGAGACGATTACGCAAGGGATCGTCGGCGACCCTGACGAGCCGTGCGCGCCGCTTTCCATTGGTAGGCCGGCCGCCGAGTACGAGATCAGTGTTCGCCGTCCAGACGGCTCGCAGATTGGGCCAGGAGAGAGCGGCGAACTCTTCATCCGGGGGATCCGTGGGGTGACGCTCTTCAAGGAGTACGCAGGAAATCCTGAAGCAACGGCTGCGTCGTTTGATGCCGATGGGTGGTTCGCTACTGGTGACTCCATCATCATGAACGACGATGGTGACCTCATCTTCGGTGACCGCTTGAAAGACATGTTGAAGGTTGGGGCCGAGAACGTCGCTGCATCAGAAATCGAGGCGGTGATCATGGCGACTGGGTTGGCGCACGAGTGCGCAGTGGTGGCGCAGAAGCACTTCATGTTGGATGAGGTGCCGGTGGCCTTTGTGATTCCGGTGCCTGGTGCAGGTGATGATGTCGCCGCACGCGTCACCGAGGCGTGCCAGCGTGATCTCGCCGACTTCAAGGTGCCGCGCCGCGTGTTCGTCGTGGATGAGATGCCCCGCTCAACGCTTGAGAAGATCGCGAAGAACGAACTTCGAGCGCGGCTCGAACCGATCACGGAGTGATGTTGATCGCGCAGTGTTGCCGTCGGATGCAACGCAACGATGACAGTGGTCGAACGAGCCGAGTAGCACAACGCGGGTGGACGATGATCGTCATCCCGTTTGCTGCGCTTGCCGCAACCGCGTGCACCGTCGCCTCCGACGATGCGAGTCGTATCGACGATGCCGTGACCACGACGATCGTCGACGTGGCGGCGACCGTGGCCGAACGCCAAGACGCAACTCCTGGGCCGACGTCGACGTTGTTCACGGTGACGTCATCGATTGCGAGTGGCGTCATGGTGACGACGAGTCCTCCAACGACCTCGACGGCAACGGTCACGTCGGGAAACCCGCCCGGGGCACTCGCACCGTCGACCACGACCTCGTTATCAACAACGACATCCGCGACGGTATTGACGACAACATCGACGACATCGGCTTCGGGAACGGCAACGACGTCGACCGCCTCACCAACGACCGTGTCGCAGCCGTCCACTTCGACACTTGATGCTCATTTCGCAGCATTGGCGGTCGTCAGTGAACCTGCCCGCGTGGGATACGACCGAGATCTCTTTGACCATTGGGACCACATCAACGGCTCCGGTTGCGATGCCCGCCAGGACACGCTCGCTCGTCAAGCCATTGGCTTTCCGCAGGTCGACGTGTTCGACCGTTGCGTGATCGTTGAAGGGGATTGGTATTCGGTCTACGACGCCGTCACCCATTCGGGAAGTCCCTCTGAACTCGACATCGATCACGTGGTGTCGCTTGCCGAGGCCTGGGATTCAGGGGCTTCGACGTGGTCCTCGTCGCAGCGTCGGCAGTTCGCCAATGACCCGGCGAACTTGCTGGCGGTGACTGCATCATCGAACCGGTCGAAGTCCGATCGCGATGCTGCAGAGTGGCTGCCACCCGCCACATCATCGTGGTGTCTCACCGCATCGATCACCGTCGAAGTGAAGTACGCCTACGGGATGAGTATCGATAGCGCCGAGCGTTCGGCTCTTGCCCAGATGCTCGACACGTGTGGCCGATCGGATCAGGTCACGCTCGCCATGGTGTCCACCATGCCGCTGTCTGGATCCGAACCGACAACGTCAACGGTGGCATCGCCAACTGCCACCACCACTGCGCCGTCGGCGAACTGCATTGACATCAACGCAGCAGATCTCGATGCACTCGATCAGATCATTCACATTGGTCCCAGCCGAGCCGCCGACATCATTGCGCTCCGACCGTTCGCATCCGTTGCCGACCTCACTCGGGTGTCGGGTATCAGCACCACGCGCCTCGCCGACATCGTCGACCAAGGCCTCGCGTGCGTCCGTTGACTATTACTCGAACGAGCCGTGGCGACCAGCACCGCTCGCAAACCGAGCTGCGCCCTCACGGGTTTCACCGGAACGGATCACGGTGAGGCCCAGTTGCGCCTCGTTGGCGAGGGCATCGGTCATCGACATTCCCCACTGCTCGTAGGACGATTGGCGATCTGAGCGCAGACAACCTTGCGGGAAGGCTGCGATCTCACGTGCAAGTGCCAACGCCGTCGACAGTGCATCCCCGGGTTCACAGACCCGATTTGCAAGCCCCATGGTGTGGGCCTCGTCGCCGCTGACCCCACGTCCGGTCAAGATCATGTCGAGCGCATGGCTATGACCGACGAGGCGACTCAATCGGATGGTCCCGCCATCAATGAGCGGTACGCCCCAACGTCGGCAATACACACCAAAGACGGCATTGTTCGCAGCAACGCGCAGGTCGCACCACAATGCGAGTTCGAGTCCACCGGCGACGGCATGCCCTTCGACGGCCGCAATGGCTGGTTTTGATAGTGCCATTCGCGTCGGTCCAAGCGGTCCGGGTTTGGTGATGTCGTCATGCACTCGTGGCCCGCCACCTGCGGCCACGGACTTGAGGTCAGCCCCAGCGCAGAAGGTGCCAGCCGCCCCCGTCAACACCGCAACCGACAGCGTGTCGTCGGCATCGAACTCGGTGAACGCAGCATGCAAGGCGTCGGCGGTGGCTTGGTCGACGGCGTTGCGCACCTCCGGGCGATCAATCGTGATGATGCACACGCCATCGGCGCGTTCGAATCGGACAGTGTTGGCCTCGCTCATGATCGAACCGTAGTCCTGACGCGCCGATGGCCCGCCGCCCACCGGAGGGTGGACGACGGGCCGGGGAGACAGCGATGATCAACTGCGGCGACGGGTGGCGGCGAGCTTGGCGAATGCCCCACCACCGAGGCCCATGAGGGCGATGCCGAGCGTGATGCCCATCGTGGTGGCGCCGGTGCGGGGGAGCGGACCGGTCGGCTGCGTGGCTGACGCTGCTACCTCGCTGGGAGTGACCTCGACGATGGCCTCGGTCTCAGGCGAATCTTCGACCGGTGCTTCGGTTCCGGCGATGGTTGTCTCCTCGGCGATGGGCGCATCTTCCGCGGTGACGATCTCGTCGGCGGTGAGGTTGTCAGGCTGTTGTTCGACGGTCGACTCATCGGTAACCGTCTGCTCGTCACCGACCGGTTGGGCGACCTCATCAACCTGGGCATCGATCTCACCCATTTCGTCGACGGCTGGCAGTTCATCAACCGGAACATCCTCCACAGGCGCCTCGGTGACGCCTCCGATCCCCGGGTCGAAGACGATGTCGCCAATGCCGGCAATGCTCGGCCCGGTCAGCGCTGCGAGCACGTCACAGTCGACCGGAGTAGCGACACCACCGTTGAGCTCGAGCACGCACTTGCCATCTTCGTCGGCTCCCGACTCGGAGGGCGACGAGATGTCGGGCGTTGCGACGAGCCGGTCGATGATCTGTTGGAGTGCCGCTGGTACGGGAACGCCGATCGGGGTGAATTCGGCACCGCCGATGGGGCAGTCGACCACGATCGGACCGTTGGGCCCTTGGTCGAAGCACGGGCTGGCGGCCTGGGTGCCACCGACGCCGAATGCGGCGCCGGCGATCATGCCGAGGGCGGTGCCGGCCGTGGTGATGGTGGAGATGCGGCGGATGTTCATGGTGGGTTCCTCCCGGTTCGGGTGCGGCTTTAGCGCCGCACGCCGTTGGAGAGCACCCACCTTGCGGGTTCTCGCGCTTTTCTAAAGGAAAATGTTGGTGAGCCGTCAGCCCTGGTCGCGAAGCATCCGTCGGAGGATCTTTCCCGACGCCGACTTCGGAATCGACTCCACGAATTCGACGAGTCGAATCTGCTTGTAGGTCGCGACGTGCTCGGCAACGAATGCCTGCAGCTCTTCGGCCGACGGTGATGTACCAGGTGCCGGAACGATGAACGCCTTAGGGAGTTCGCCAGCCTCATCATCGGGAACGCCGATGACTGCCACGTCGATCACCGAAGGGTGCGTCACCAAGAGCGCCTCGAGTTCCGCGGGCGGAACTTGGAACCCCTTGAACTTGATGAGCTCTTTGACACGATCAACAATCGTCATATGGCCGTCGGCATCAATGACGGCGACGTCACCGGTGTGGAGCCAACCGTCTGCATCGATCGTGGCAGCAGTTGCGTCAAGATTGTTGAGGTAGCCCTTCATCACCTGTGGCCCTCTGACCCACAGTTCGCCGCGACCATCAACTGGCTGATCCTCGCCGGTATCGGGATCAACGATCCGACTCTCGGTATTCGACACGGTCACGCCGGACGTGCCGGGCTTGAACATGCCAGGAGGCGTCGTGTGGCTCACTGGCGAAAGTTCGGTCATGCCGTATCCCTGGACCACTTCGCAGCCGATACGGCCAGCAGCCTCGAGCGCGATTTCCGCGCCGAGAGGCGCAGCGCCCGAGAACACCTGGGTGAGCGACGAGAGGTCGTACTGCTCGACCATCGGGTGCTTCGCCAACGCCAGCACCACCGGTGGCACCGCGAAGAGGCGGGTGATGCGGTGCTGCTGGACCAACCCAAGCGCTTGTTCGAGATCGAAACGCGGCAACGTCACCACCGTGACGCCGTTGGCGAGCAGTCCATTCATGAGCACCTGCATGCCATAGATATGGAAGAACGGCAAGAAGGCCAGCGCTACTTCGCCGTCAGGCTCGTACACGATGGCATGGTCGCACTGGCAAATATTGGCGACGAGATTGTGGTGCGTCAGCATCACGCCTTTGGGTAATCCCGTGGTGCCCGATGAATACGGCAGGACCACCACATGGTCCATCGGGTCGATCGCAACCTGTTGGAGCGGCTCAGCCGTCACCGCGCTCAGCGGGGTGGTTCCATCGGCACCGTCGATGGTGATGATCTCGCTGATTGGCGTGCCCTCGATGGCGGCGCGAGCAACGTCGACGAACATGCCGATGGTGACGATTTCAGATGCGCCAGCATCCTTGAGTTGGAAAGCAACCTCGTGCGCACCATACGTCGGGTTGATCGTGGTCACCGTGCCGCCTGCGACTGCGACGGCGTGGAAGACGATGGCGTACTCAGGCACGTTGGGTGCCATCAATGCAAGTGTCTTTCCGGGGCCGAATCCTCGCGCCGCAAGCCCACCGGCCAGACGATGAATCGCGTCCGACAACTCAGCGAAGGAATACGTGCGTCCCGATGTGCCATCGATGAGCGCAGCCCGGTCGGGATGGACCGATGTGCGCCGCAATACATAGTCGGTGATCGGCACCACTGGAATGTCGACCGAGGGCAGGGGGCTGTGATGGATGATCATGGAATTCCGCTCCAGAGGTGGGGGATAAACGACGACACTGAGCCGAGACACGCGTCACGGGCCGGATACATTCTACGCTGTCGCTCGGCAGCCAGGTGTCCCCAGCGAAAGGCCCATGATGATCCGACATGTTGTGATGTTCCAGTTCCACGACGACGTCACCGCCGAGCAGATCGCCGAATTCGGCGCAGGCCTCTCGGCGATGGTGCCCCAGGTGCCAGGCATCGTTGCGTATGAGCACGGTCCTGACCTTGGCGTCAACCCGGGCAACTTTGACTATGTCGTCACCGCTGACTTTGGCAGCATCGACGACTACAAGATCTACCGAGATCATCCGGTGCACCGAGCCGTGATCGAGCGTTTCACCGGACCGCTGGTTGCCGGCCGTTCCGCCGTGCAATTCTCCCTCGGCGACTGACGTGGACCTCGGTCTCACCGGCCGGAGGGCCATCGTCACCGGGGCGTCATCAGGACTCGGACGTTCGACTGCACTCGCACTCGCGGGTGAAGGTGCGCAAGTGATGATCGTGTCGCGCTCGCACGAACGGCTCAACGCTGCGATGGCAGTGATCAAGAGCAGCGTTCCAGATGCCGTGGTGCACGCACACGCGGCCGACGTTGCTGAACACGATGCCGTCGCGGCGATGGTCGATGCGGCTAACGATGCGATGGGCGGGGTTGACATTTTGATCGCCAACGCGGGCGGTCCACCGCCTGGCGGCTTCGCGACGACCCCGCTTGAGGCGTACTTGCCGGCCCTGCAGTTGAACCTCGTTTCAACCGTGGCAATGTGCAACGCCGTCGTCCCTGCGATGCGTTCACGCGGCTGGGGTCGGGTCGTGGCGATCACGTCGATCACGGTGAGGGAACCCAACCCGAACTTGATCCTTTCGAATACGGCCCGAGCTGGGCTGACCGGGTTCTTGCGTACCCTCGCACGCGAAGTGGCGTGGGATGGTGTCACCGTGAATTCGCTACAACCAGGACTGCATCGCACCGCGCGTCTCGAAGCACTCTACGACGACCTCGAGGCCGTGGAGTCGAGCATTCCGACGGGGGTGATCGGGGATCCGGACGACTTTGGACGGCTTGCAGCGCTGTTGTGTTCGGACACCGCGAAATTCGTCACTGGGGCCGCGATCCCTGTCGACGGTGGCGCGTCACACGGCCTTCAGTAACTAGCGACTGCGACGCCACAGGGTCGCGCTGCTGTTGGCGAGATCGAAGTGTCGGCCGGCGTGCCGGCGGGCTTCACGCCATTGAGCGTCGTCCTGACGGCGGGCATCAGCTTCGGCAAAATCGTCAATGCGGCCCGCGCTGCGTATCAGATGGCACATTGAGGTCGTTGCCCATCGGTTGATCACCGGCACATCAGCACTGAATGGCGCAATGCGACCGGCCGTCGCGAGCCGTTCGAGCCACTGATGCGCGGCGATGACGTTGCTGCCAATGATCGACAGCGCTCGATCTTCGATGAATTCGCCTTGGCGCCAAGCGGGCGGGGAGGTGAGCCCACTGGCCGCGCCGATGTGATCGATTGACTGCCCGTCCCATCCAGCGGTGAGCAACTCCTCAAAGAGTGTCATCACCCGTCGGTCACGTCTGAGCATGTCGAGGGCTTGCCGGGTGTGGTCGATAGAGCCGCACCAGATGGTCCATCTGAATTCGAGGTCAGCGATCCCTGCGACACCCCGCCACAGCGAGATATTGAGATCGCAGAGCTCAATCGCAAGGTCGGTCAATTCACCGATGATGTGTGGCACCACACCAGGCGACCCTGAGCAGTTGAAGGAACGTTGATACAGGTACATAGCGATCGACCTGATGTGAGAGGGTATCGCTCGTAAGGCCACCGATTGGAAGGGACGTGATGAGTGAGTTTGCAGCGCCACAACTGTTGGTGAAGGCTGAGGAGTTGTCCGGCCTGATCGGGTCGGACTCGGTCAAGGTGCTCGATGTGACGACGCGCCTGACCGGCTCGCTCGAGAACACGGCCCGCACGCGGTGTTTCGAACACGCCCATATCCCGGGCTCGGTGTTCTTTGACGTTGGTTCCGCCAAAGGGGCACTTTCGGCCTCAGAGGCAGAACTTCCGTGGATGTGGCCAAGTATTGACCACGCCACCGCGAACCTCCGAGCGGCCGGCATCAACGACGGCGATCGGATCGTGCTGGTGGCATCAACGCCGCGACCAGGCATCGATTCCGGAACGATGTGGTGCACCCGGGCGTGGTGGACCTTGCATCACATGGGCCTTGACGTCGCGATCCTTCGAGGAGGGATCGAGGCGTGGCGCGACGCTGGCCTGGCGTTGGCAACTGGTCCTCAGGTCGACCCGGCACCAGGCAATGTCACGATTTCCGCCACCGGGCATCATGCGCGAGCGCTCATCCCCGATGTTCGTGCCGCACTTGACGGTGCAGCGTGTGTGGTCGACGCGCTGTCGAAGGACAACTACGAAGGTCGAGATCCTGGCTATGGGCCGCGGCGAGGCCACATCACTGGGGCAGTGAATATGCCCTACCTCGACTTGATCACCGCCGAAACGGCAGCGTTTGTCGAGGCTGACGAAATGAATGCGTTGCTCTCACAGCGTGGACTCCTCGATGGACCAGTGGTGTCGTACTGCGGTGGTGCAATTGCAGCCACCGTCGTGGCGTTTTGCTGTGCCTTAATGGGTAACACGAATGTGCGGGTCTACGACGGCAGTTTGATGGAGTGGACCCGTGATCCGTCGTTACCGATGACGGACCCGTCGTCGGCCTGACCCCACGTTGGCACGCCGACGAGTTGATTGCATCGCCGACCATGCGACGAGTGATCCACCAACGGCGAGCACGATGAGACCGCTCACGGCGTCGTACACCCCGATGACGACGGCGGCTGCAATGACGAACAGCAATGCGGCCAGTCGGAGGGCGGTGATGAGGGCCCGTCGTCCCGTGTCGACCGCGACTGCTGCGGCGTGAGCGGCCTGATCACGTACAGCATCTGCGACACGGTCAGCATCGCGACGCAAACCTCTCCACAACACGCCAGCATCTGACCCTGCAACCACGATCGTGACGGCCTGGCCAGCGACAGCGGCTGTTCCTGGAGCAGGATCCTGGCCAATGACGAGGTCGCGAAGCGGATCGGTATCCGACACGGGGCTCAGGCCAATCCGAGGTGTGAGTCCACTCGTTGCCACTCGCCTGACGGCGGTGAGCGCTGACACGCCGAGCAGATCGGGAACCGCAACCCCGCCCGACCCGAGTGGCCGTGCGCCGGTTCGGTCGTAGGCACGTCGGCGCTCAGGATCACCGAGCACCTCCCACGCGGCCTGAACTGTTTGAAAGGCACCAACATCGCCACCGGCATCTGGATGCGTCTCGCGAGCTCGTTGGCGATACGCCGAGCGCACGTCGTCGGCTGAGGCAGATCGATCGACGCCGAGGACTTCGTAGAGATCAACGGGCTGTGCAGTCGACGAACCATCGCTGTGGCCACGGAGTTGAACGCGGGCCCCACAACTGCACGTCACCAACAGGATTGGCGCAGGGGCGGTCACCAACTGTCCACACATCGGACATGCGGTGTCGCCGGCCATGTCGGTGACGCTAACGGCGCCGTTGTGCGAGGCTGATGCGGTGCGACCGGTTGAACGAGAAATTGGCTATCGGTTCCGCAACACCGAGTTGCTCAAGGGATCGACGCACACGTGGCATCGTCTCTTTGGTCCACTTGAACATCTTGGTGATGCCATTGCAGACCTTGTCGTCGGCATCAACTGTTACCGCGCTGGTCTCGGGCCAGAACAGGCCTCACGCATCGTCGACAATGCACATCTCGAACTGGTGCTCGCTCGACGGTTGCGGCGTGTGGTGAAACCTCACACCGGTGACGTGATTGAGGCGCTGATTGGCGCCGTGCACCTCGACAGCGATTTCGACCACGCCGCGCAGGTCACGACTCGATTGCTAATGCCTGACCGTCGATGGGTTCCGATGCCTGAGGTTCAATCAACCGCGCTGCATGCCGGCGAACCGACACTCGTGTGGCTCGGCGCCCTTGCCCTCGATGCAGTCATCGCCGACGACCTCATCCGGCGTCGCGGCGCCGGTCGGACCTCGCAACGCGAACTGTCACGTCATCGGTCAGAACTCGTGGCAACCGTCAACCTTGAGCGTGTGGTGCGCCGATCAACACAACTGCCTGCGTACATCGTTGACGCCCGGTCGTTCAAGGCAGCAATTGCTCAGACGATGATCGACACCGGTTGGACGTCGACGCGCGAGTTCGTCGTGCATCTCTTGTGCAGGTCGGATCAGGTGCCGTCGTAGTCAGGCCGTTGGGCCGAACCCTTCGAGCTGGAGTTCGGCGATCGCGGCATCACGGAGCAGATACTTCTGAATCTTCCCGGTGACGGTCATTGGGAACTCGTCAACGCAGATCACGTATTTCGGGACCTTGTAGTGGGCGATCCGACCATGGCAGTAGTCGCGGACGGTGTCGGTGGTGAGTGATGCGCCCTCGCGCGCTCGAACAAATGCGCAGACCGCCTCACCGAAGCGCTGATCCGGCACGCCCACAACCTGCACATCAACAATGTCGGGATGGGCGTACAAGAACTCTTCGATCTCGCGCGGTGAGATGTTCTCGCCGCCTCTGATGATGAGATCTTTGATGCGACCCGTGATATTGACATAGCCGTCGTCATCCATCACGGCGAGGTCGCCGGTGTGCATCCAGCCTTCGGCGTCGATCGCCTGCGCAGTCTTCTCAGGCTCGTTCCAGTAGCCCAACATGATCGAGTAACCGCGGGTTTGAAACTCGCCAGCGGTGCCGCGCGGCACCGTGGCCCCGGTCTCTGGATCCGCAATGCGGATTTCAACGTGGGGATGCACCCGACCCACCGAGCCAACCCGCTTGTCGATCGAGTCGTCGGCACTGGTCTGCGTTGACACGGGTGACGTCTCGGTCATGCCGTACGCGATGGTGACGTCATCCATGTTCATCCGTTCAATGACCTGCTTCATCACCTCAACCGGGCACGGCGAGCCTGCCATGATGCCGGTCCGAAGGCTGGATAGGTCATACGAGTCGAAGTCAGGAACGGCGAGTTCGGCAATGAACATCGTGGGCACGCCATAGAGCGAGGTGCATCGCTCCTCGGCCACCGCTTGCAACACTGATACCGGTTCGAACGCGTCGTTGGGGATGACCATCGTGGCGCCATGTGAGGTGGAGCCAAGGTTGCCCATAACCATGCCGAAGCAGTGGTAGAAGGGCACCGGAATGCAAACACGATCATCAGGCGTATAACCACAGGCCTCGCCGACGAAGTAGCCGTTGTTCAAGATGTTCCGATGGGTCAGCGTGGCGCCCTTGGGAAGGCCCGTGGTGCCTGAGGTGTATTGGATATTGATGGGATCGTCGGCAGACAGTGATGCTGATCGAGCAGCCACCTCCGTCGAGGTCACCGATTCGGCTCGGTCGAGCAACGCGTCCCACGACGACTCGGAGAAGAACACGGCCTCGCGAATCCCTGGGCACTGTGCGGCAACTGAGTGCCACATGGCGCGGTAATCGCTCGACTTGAAGTCGGGCGCGGCGAGCAACATTGAACACCCGGACTGATTCAGCGCGAATTCCAATTCGTGCGTGCGATACGCCGGATTGATGCAGACCATGATCGCGCCGATACGCGCGGTTGCATATTGCACGAGAACCCATTCGTAACGATTCGGTGACCACAAGCCGACACGGTCGCCGATGCTCAGTCCCGAGGCCATCAACGCCCTTGCGAGTTGGTCGACGTGTGCGTCGAGTTCGGCATACGTCCAGCGGATGCGTTGGTGCCGAACGACGAGTGCCTCGCGGTCACTGTGCAGCTCGACTGCCCGTCGAAAGTCGGCATCGATCGTTCGGTCGAGCAGCGGCGCAGTGGTCGGGCCAGCGGCGTACGACAGTTCCCCCATGGCATGTCCTCCTCGGTGTGCCGGTCCCCTCCGCCGGCGCCTCGATGGTAGCCGAGCGTCTTAGTTCACTCGGGTGGCGAGTTCATTCAGCACCGCTCGTGCAGCGCTGGCGTTGTGGAACCGCCACATAGCGGGAATGTCGTCGGGGTCCGGCTGCGTATCGAGCACTGCCGCAAATGCGCTGTCGAGCTGGACCTGCTGTCGTCGCGCAAAGCCCGCGATCGGAAGGTTGGCCCGTCGACGTAGCTCGCACTTCACGAGGAATGCTGTTCGCAGATCACGAATGTGCGCTGCGGGAGTATCGAGCCAGTGGTGAGCAGCGCGGTGGCCGGCGGCAGTGACGATGAGGGGCTGTCGTCGCGTGGTTGCGTCGGAACGGTCTCGTCGCAGATACCCGAGTTGTTCGAGCGTGTCGAGGCTCCGGTAGGTGAGCGGCCGGCTCAACGTCCAGATCCGGCCGATGTCGCCATCGGGGGCCAGCATGCGAACGAGTTGCCATCCATGCATTGGGGAGCCATCGGCGGTGGCCACCATCGCCAGGCAGACACCGTCGGCAAGGGAGAGGTCGGCCACATCGCGACACTAGTCATGATCTGACTAGTCTGCGAGCGTGCAGACGGCATTGCGGCGACACCACATCGGGTTGGTGATGTTCTGCATGATGGCCGCTTCCTGCTCAACAGGCAGCAACAACGAGGCTGGCTCGGTCACCGTGTTCGCTGCAGCCTCGCTCACCGATGTCTTCACGGCTCTCGCTCGCGACGTGCGCGATGCCGGAGGTCCGGAGATCACGCTGTCGTTTGCCGGGTCGTCGACACTGGCGACACAACTCGTCGAGGGGGCCCCAGCGGACGTGTTCGCGTCGGCAGATAATGCGCAGATGGACCGCGTCATTGACGCGCTGGTCAACCCTGGCGAGCCAACAGTGTTCGCTCGCAACCGTCTGGCGATCGTGGTTGAAGCCGCTAACCCTGAGGGCATAGAGCGAATTGAGGATCTTGAGCGACCTGGACTTCTTGTGGCGCTCGCGGCTCCCGAAGTGCCAGCTGGCAACTATGCCCAACTCGTGCTTGACGCTGCCAACGTGGCAGTCACGCCGGCAACCTACGAGACCGACGTGCGAGCGGTACTCACCAAAGTTCAACTCGGAGAGGTCGACGCCGGCATCGTGTATGCATCCGACGCCGCCGCCGCACGAGACGTTGCTGCCATCGACATTCCTGATGCGGTGAATCACGTCGCGAACTATCCGATCGTCGCACTTCATCGTGACAACGCAGCAGCATCTGCATTCATCGACTTCGTCATGTCGCCGGCGGGTCAACAACGTCTTGCCGACTTCGGATTTTCGGTGTCATGAGGACCGCTCGGTCACGACCCCGCACACCGATCGCCGTGCTGATTCCAGCGGTGATCGCGGGCGTGTTCTTTACCTTGCCGTTGATCGGACTCGCCGCACGGATCCCTTGGTCTCGACTCGGGGAACTTGCGACCACATCGGCCGCCTCCGAAGCCCTTCGCATCTCGCTCATGACGAGCGTTGCCGCAACCGCAATCGCCACGGCCTTCGGCTTGCCACTTGCGTGGGTGCTCGCTCGTACACGATTTCCCGGTCGTCGGCTGGTTCGGGCGATCTGCACGTTGTCGATGGTGTTGCCACCGGTGGTTGGCGGCGTAGCGCTGTTGGCCGCGTTCGGCCGACGTGGGCTCATCGGGACGCTGCTCAACGATTGGTTCGGTGTGCGCTTGCCGTTCAGCATGCCCGCCGTGGTGATCGCCCAGGTGTTTGTGGCGATGCCGTTTCTCGTGCTCACCGTTGAGTCGGCACTCGTTGCGCTCAACCCGACGACGGAGGAGACCGCACGCACGCTCGGTGCGTCGCCGTGGTACCTGCTCACGCGAGTCACGATCCCGTCAATCCGGCCCGCAATCGTGTCGGGGATGATCTTGACGTGGGCTCGGGCGCTCGGCGAGTTCGGCGCCACCATCACCTTCGCTGGCAATTTTCCCGGGACGACACGGACCTTGCCGATCGCCACCTACTTGGCCCTCGAGTCCGATATCGATTTGGCGCTCTTGATGAGTCTCATCTTGGTAGTGGTGTCGTTGACGGTGCTCGTGTCCATGCGCCAACGCTGGACTGGGGCACTAGGGGACCCTCGATGACGCTCAGTGCCGATGTAGTCGTTCGTCAAGGCGACTTCGCGCTCGATGTGTCACTCGAGGTGCCCGACGGATCCACCACAGTGATCGTTGGCCCAAATGGTGCAGGCAAGTCGACGTTGTTGCGTGTACTTGCCGGACTCGTCGCACTTGACGCTGGTTCGATCCGACTCGGCCCGGTGGTCTGGGATGACCCCAAGGCATCGGTCTTTGTCGAACCCGAACACCGGTCCGTTGGGATGGTTGCGCAGTCACATGCGTTGATCCCGCATCTGAACGCCGCTGCCAACGTGGCGTTCGGACTTCGGGCCCGAGGTGTTGACCGCGGCACCGCACAGCGTCGCTCGCTCGAACTGCTCAACCAATGTGGGGTCGTTGAGGTCGCGCAACTGCGGCCCCATCAACTCTCAGGTGGCCAGTCCCAACGGGTTGCCCTGGCGCGTGCGCTGGCGATTGAGCCAACGGTGCTCTTGCTCGACGAGCCACTCTCGGCCGTTGATGCCGCTGCGCGATCCACGCTGCGCCGCCTGCTCGGCGCAGCACATCCAGCCCCGCGGATCATCGTGTCGCACGATCCAGTCGACGCCTTGACCCTGGCTGATCAACTTGTGGTTATCGAGTCGGGAAGGGTGGCGCAGCGTGGCACCCCAGACGAACTGATCAGCTCGCCACGGTCTGAGTACGTAGCAGAAATCTTGGGGCTGAACCCGCTGCGCGGAACGCTACGCGGCACACAACTCGACATTGGCGGCAGTGTGCTCACCGTCGGCGCGCATCGCTGTTCAGACGGCCCAGTGATCGCGGTGATCCGGCC
Source organism: Actinomycetota bacterium (assembly GCA_029978335.1). Taxonomy (GTDB): domain Bacteria; phylum Actinomycetota; class Acidimicrobiia; order Acidimicrobiales; family Ilumatobacteraceae; genus Casp-actino5. The sequence goes on along the minus strand of JAPOJQ010000011.1, from coordinate 14,605 downwards.
TCGTTCGATTTCGCTGCATCGCGAGCGGCCAGAAGGAAGCCCACGCAACGTTTGGGAGGCGAGGATTGACGCCATTGATCGAGCAACCGACCGGGTGCGCGTGCGGCTTGGTGCGCCGGTACCGCTTGCGGTTGAGGTGACACCTGCTGGACTTGACGCACTCGATGTCCGCGCTGGTGACGCGGTGTGGGCCTCGGTAAAGGCAAGTGAAATCAGCGTCAACGAGGCGTGATCACAACAGGCTGGCTCGCCCAATCGATGCCCCACCATCGACCCGGAGCGTCTGGCCCGTGATCCAACCGGCATCGTCCGACATCAAGAAACAGACTGCTGCTGCAATGTCATCCACGCTGCCGAGTCGGCCCATGGGAACCATCGACAGGTACCGCGCTTCTCCCGGAGATCCCTCAGGGTTCGATTGTCGGAACAAGTCGGTGGCGACGGGACCGGGAGCGACGTCGTTCACGGTTACACCGTGCGGCGCAAGCTCTTGACCCCACACGCGGGTCAGGTGCTCCAATGTCGCCTTTGCCGCACCATAGGAACTTCGGGCAGGCACACCCCCGAGCGACACCAAGCTCGAGATGTTCACGATCCGTCCCCAACCGCGCTCGATCATTCCCGGCATGAGGGCCTGCACGGTTTGAATCGACGAACGCACAGTGATGTCCATGACGGCTTCGAAATCGGTGAGGTCGATCTCGCCGAGAAGTTGCGGTCGCACGATGCCCACGTTGTTCAACACGCCATCGAGTGGACCTCCCGCCAGAGCAGTCGTGATTGCGGTGGTCGTTGCCTCGCGATCGGCGAGATCAACGGAGATGAACTCACCGGGAAAGTCATCAGGTGCGGTTCGGGCCAGCCCAACTGGAATGTCGCCCTGCGCGGCCATTCGGGTCGCGGTGGCGTAGCCGATGCCCTTGGACGCACCGGTGATGAGGAATCGACGTCCTGTCATGAATGCCGACCGTATCGGCCAAGCCGACCTGCATTGTCACCGGACGTGGCAGATCCGTGAGGTGAGTCCTGCTCGACCAGGATGTACGGACCAGGGGCCCCGTTGCCGGGGAGCTGGGTCCCGTGTTCACCTCACGGACCGCCACGAGCAGTGTGCGTCGACATCAACGCATCGGCGAGTGTGAAAGGTCCCGCGTCAGGGCACGAGGTTGACCATTCGACCCGGCACGACGATGACTTTGCGAAGGGTGCTCGGGTCAGCGCCTTCCAACGCAGCAATGACCTTGTCATCGGCCAAGGCGATCGAGGTGATGAGTGCTTCGTCAGCGTCAGCAGGAACCATGATGCGAGCTTTGACCTTGCCGCGAATCTGCACTGGAATCTCCACTTCGTCGTCGAGGAGCAGTGCGGGATCAGCCACCGGGAACGGATGCCGAGCGAGTGAGTCGTCGTGTCCGAGCAGCGACCACAATTCTTCGGCGATGTGCGGCACGAGCGGTGCAGCCATCAACGTCATCGCTTCAGCCACCTCACGAGGGGCAGAGCCGTTCGCATTCACCACCTTGGTCACGTGGTTGTTGAGTTCGATCAACTTGGCGATTGCCGTGTTGAAACGAAGGGCATCCATTTCGGTCCGCACGATGTCAATCGTTCGATGCAACAGGCGGCGGGTCTCCTCATCGGCCACGTCATCGGAGACGATCGAACGGCCAGTCGACTCGTCGACCATGGTGCGCCACAACCGCTGCAAGAAGCGATACATGCCAACCACATCACGGGTCTCCCACGGCCGACTCGCGTCGAGAGGTCCCATCGCCATCTCGTAGAGCCGCAAGGTGTCGGCCCCGTAGGCGTCGTACATCTCGTCGGGTGAGACCGCATTTTTGAGGCTCTTGCCCATCTTGCCCCACTCGCGGGTCACCTCATTGCCGTCGTGGTACCAATGGCCATCCGCTTCGGTCACCGAGAAGGCATCGACGTAGATGCCACGCTCGTCCTTAAAGGCATTCGCCAAGATGTAGCCCTGATTGAAGAGTCGTGCGTACGGCTCCTTCGATGACAGGTGCCCCAAGTCGTAGAGCACCTTGTGCCAAAAGCGGGCATACAACAAGTGCAGCACGGCGTGTTCCACGCCACCCACGTACAAGTCAACGCCGCCCGGATGATCGGGACGAACGTCAGTGCGCGGACCCATCCAATACTGCTCGACACTCGGATCGACGAAGCGATCGGCGTTGGTGGGATCGAGATATCGGAGCTCGTACCAGCATGAGCCCGCCCACTGCGGCATGACGTTGGTATCGCGCCGATAGGTCTTTGGCCCATCGCCAAGGTCCAACGTGACGTTGACCCACTCGGTGAGTCGGTCGAGGGGGCTCTCCGGGTTGGAGAACTCGTCGTCCGCATCAAAGGTGCGGGGGCTGAACGAGTCGGTGTCGGGCAACTGCACCGGCAACATCGAATCCGGTAGCGGATACGGGTTGCCCGCGTCGTCGTAGACGATGGGGAACGGCTCGCCCCAGTAGCGCTGCCTGCTGAACAACCAGTCGCGCAATTTGTACGTGACCGTTGGCTCGCCGAGGCCGTGCTCGGCGAGCCATGCCGTGGTCATGGCCTTGCCTTCGTTGACTGAGCCGACGCCGTCAAGCACGAGCGACGCATTTGCTGAGTTCACATAGGGCGCGTCGCCGACGAACGCTTCGGGCCAGGTGGCGGTGTCGAGCGACGGTTCGATGTCGCGTTCGGCGAACCATGTGGCTGGTGGCTCTTGAATCGCTGGAATCGGCAATCCGAAGCGACGGGCGAATTCGAAGTCGCGTTGGTCGCCGCATGGCACTGCCATGATCGCGCCGGTGCCATAGCCCATGAGGACGTAGTCGGCGATCCACACCGGGATCTCCTCGCCCGTGAGAGGGTTCGTCGCCGTTGAACCGGTGGGGACACCTGACTTCTCGCGGGTGTCGTCTTGCCGATCGGCATCCTTCTTTGCTGCAGCTTGTCGCCGATAGTCAGCGACGGCGTCGGCTTGATCGGCTGTGGTGAGCTGATCAACGAGTGGATGCTCAGGTGCGAGCACCATGAACGTCGCGCCAAACAACGTGTCGGGCCGAGTCGTGAAGACGGTGATAGGTCCGACAGCCGATGCGAAGTCGACGCGTGCCCCATGGCTGCGGCCGATCCAGTTGCGTTGCATCGTGATGATCGCGTCTGACCAGTCGAGCAGATCGAGATCGTCGATGAGCCGATCCGCATACGCCGTGATCCGCATCATCCATTGACGCATGTTGCGTTTGAAGACGGGGAAGTTGCCGCGATCGCTGCGGCCGTCGGCGGTGACTTCTTCGTTGGCGACGACAGTGCCGAGTCCGGGGCACCAATTGACGGGCGCATCGCTCACGTAGGCGAGGCGATGATCATCGATCATGCGTCGCCGTGCATCCGGCGACAATGCATCCCACGGCGTGCCATCGGGCGTCGCGCGTCGCCAGGATGCAAATTCGTCGATCAGTTCAGCGATCGGACGGGCACGTTCTTGTTCAGTGTCGTACCACGCATTGAAGATCTGCGTGAAGATCCACTGTGTCCAGCGGTAGTACTCGGGATCGGTCGTGGAGATGGAGCGACGGCGGTCGTGGCTCAGTCCGAGGCGACGAAGCTGACGTCGCATATTGGCAACGTTCGCGTCGGTCGTGATGGCCGGATGCTGACCCGTTTGCACGGCGTACTGCTCGGCGGGCAAACCAAAGGCATCGAAGCCCATGGTGTAGAGAACGTTGTGCCCGGTCATCCGTTTGAAACGCGAGTACACGTCGGTGCCGATATAGCCGAGTGGATGACCAACATGCAGTCCCGCGCCCGATGGGTACGGGAACATGTCGAGCACGAACAGTTTGTCGCCGTAGTCAGCGAGTCGACCGGCGTCGGCAAGCGGGCCAGCCGGGTTCGGTGCTTCGAAGGTGCCGTCGGCGTCCCATCGGTCCTGCCAACGCAACTCGATGTCTTGTGCCAGCGTCGCTGAGTAGCGGAACGTGGGTTGATGCTCGGATGTCTGCTCGCCGTGGTCACTCATACCGGTGGGCCAGCCTAGGCCTGCTCGACAGAGCATGGGCCGGTCTTGGTGGCTGCTCCTCGCTAGCGTCGGGGGCCATGAGTCCGCTCACGGGGCCATCGTCCCTCTCCATTATCGAACGCCTCGAACATGCTGCTGGCCGCCCGGGCGGGGTGAGGTTTGTTGGGCATTCAGTCGCTCCGGACGGTCCGGTGTTCGTACCGTGGGCACAGATACACGATGAGGCACGCGCAGTCGGCGCTGGGCTGCAGGCGCGGGGCCTCGTTCCTGGTGATCACGTTGCCGTGCTGGGTCCGACCAGCCGTGAACTGATGACGGCGGTTCGTGGTTGTTGGCTTGCGGGCATCGCGTCGATGGTGCTGCCGCTGCCCATGCGAATGGGATCGCTCGACGAGTTCGTCGAGTCGACTCGGGCCCGTATCCGTCACGGCGATGCCAAGTTGGTGCTGATCGACGATCAGCTCGCGCCGTTCTATGAGGCGGCTCCGGGTGACCCACCGATCGTGCCGCTGCGGTCGGTGCTACCTGGCGGCGACGGTGTGCCGAGCGGGGATCGGCTCGAACTGCCTGCTCATGACCCGGATCGTTTAGTGATCCTGCAGTACACGAGTGGCTCAACGAGTGAACCCAAGGGCGTGATGATTCCTGATCGGGTGCTGGCGGCGAACATCGACGCCGCATGCGAAGCAGCAAGTCTGCGCGACGACGAGGTCATGGTGTCGTGGCTGCCGCTCTATCACGACATGGGCCTCGTCGGCTTCTTGGCAATTCCGATGACGACAGGTGTGGATCTCGTGCAGGCGGCTCCTCAAGACTTCATGGCGCATCCCGGGAACTGGATGCAATGGATCTCAGACTGGGGTGGCACGGCGACGGCTGGCCCCAACTTTGCGTGGGTGTTGGCTACCCGTGCGCTGCGGCGAGCCGAGGGATTGGATCTGTCACGCTTGACGTTGGCGCTCAGCGGAGCCGAGCCAGTCGATCCGAAGGCGATGGATGCCTTTTGCGCAGCGGCCGGGCGTTTCGGCTTCTCTGCCGGCGCGGTGTTCCCTGCATTTGGCATGGCGGAGGTCGCGATCGCGGGCACCTTCCCCGCTCGCGGGCAAGGTTTGCGATGCGACACCGTCGATCGTGAAGTGCTTGAACGAAGCCGGGTCGCGAAGCCCGTCGAGATCGTCGACCCCGACGATCTTGCGGTGACCGCTCGGCGACTGCCACTGCTCGGTCGGGCTGTCCCGGGTTTGGAGATGCGCGTCGTCGATCCCGATACGCGTCTCGAGGTTCCTGAACGACACGTCGGCGAGTTGTTGTTGCGAGGGACGTCGGTTACGCCGGGGTACTACAAACGCGATGACGCGACGGCTGCGCTCTTCCACGATGGATGGCTCTGCACCGGTGACCTGGCGTACGTGCTCGATGGCGAACTTGTGTTGTGCGGTCGGATCAAAGACGTGATCATCGTCGGCGGTCGCAATGTGTTCCCTGAAGACATTGAGCGATCGGTCGGAACCCTCGAAGGTGTGCGGGCCGGCAATGTGATCGCGTTTGGCGTCGATGGGTACAAAGGCAAGGAAACCGTGGTGGTGGTTGCCGAGGTTCGCACCGAGGACCCCGACGCGGTCCGCGAGTCAATTCACCACCGGACCCTCGAAGTGTGTGGCTTGCCGCCGCGCGACGTCATGCTCGTGCATGCGGGCACACTCCCGAAGACGTCATCAGGCAAATTGCAGCGAGCGAAATGTCGCGAGATGTATCTCGAGGAGTCCTTGGCCCTCGTCTGAGTTGGCGTCGCGTGGCCTGACGGTCAGGCGATGAGGGCGGCCAGCGTTTCGCCCAACAACTGCACCCGCCCAGGAATGTGGCAGTTCGCAACGGCATTCACGGTGAAACCATCGAGACCGAGGTCGAGTTGGGCTGCCATCTGAGCAGCCACTTCGTCAGGGTCGCCGTGCACGACATTGCCACGGGCCATCTCGAGATCGGCCCCTGAAAGCCCGCGGGCAGCGAGCATCGCATCGAGTTCTGATCGTGCTGTCTCGTGGGTCGGGGCAATGCACACCGACTGCTGGCGTGTGACCGTGATCGTTGAACGGTCGCGGTGCTCGGCCCCGCAGTGCTCATCGATGACGGCAAGTTTGCGGGGCACATCGGTCACGGGACAGATCAGGTTGGAGTCGTCGGCGTATTTGGCGACGAACCGGAGGGTCTTGCGCTCGCCACCGCCGCCGATCATGACGGGGATTCGACCGACAGGCGGTGGTTCGTTCATGGCGTCATGCACCGAGTACCACTTGCCATCGAGCGATGGACGCTCACCGTTCAGCATTGGCAGGATGATCTGCAACGCCTCTTCGAGTTTCTCGAAGCGATCGGTGAAGGTTCCGAACTCGATGCCGAACGAGGAGTGTTCGAGTTCGAACCATCCGGCTCCGATGCCGAGCTGGGCGCGTCCCCCCGAGACGATGTCAAGCGTGGTCACGATCTTGGCGAGTACCGCCGGGTTTCGGTAGGTGTTGCCCGTCACCAGCGACGACAGACGCACATTCGAGGTTTCGCGAGCGAGTCCCGCAAGCAGGGTGTAGCACTCGAGCATGTTCATGTCGGGCGTCCCGATCATGGGTAGTTGGTAGAAGTGGTCCATCACCATCACGGTGTCGAACCCGCCGGCTTCGGCTTCGCGTGCTTGGCGAGCGACCTCATCGAAGAGTCGGTCAGGTCCAACGCCAGGGTAGGTGAATGATGGGATCTGATATCCGAGACGGGTCATGACGGCTCCTGGTGTGATGGGTTGACGTTCGTGCGACACTGTGCGCTGTGAAGGTGGTTTACTCGCTCCGGCATCGTGCGCACCACCCCGAGCGCGAGTTCGAGGCGTCAGACTTTCAAGAGCCGCACGAACATCCGGGTCGAGCCGAGATGATTCGGGCGGCGCTTGCCGCTGACGCAGAATTCGAATTTGTTGCGCCAGATGACCACGGCAGGTCACCGATCGAAGCAGTCCATGATCGCGGACTGGTTGACTTCTTGGAGTCGGCATGGCTGAGGTTTCAAGAAGCGTTCGGACCGACGCGCGACGTCGTGCCCGATGTGTTCTTCAACCCGGCGCTGCGGACGGGAATGGGTGACGCTCGACGTCCAACGACGATTGGCGCAGAGATGGGATGGTGGTGTTTTGAAACCACCACACCGCTGACGCACGGCACCTACGACGCGGCCCGATCCTCGGTTGACGTGGCGCTAACCGCTGGTGCGCAGGTGCTTGCGGGTGAACGCATTGCGTACGGTCTCTGTCGCCCGCCAGGACACCATGCCGCTCGCTCGCTGTACGGCGGATATTGCTTCTTCAATAACGCAGCAATTACCGCCGACTATCTGGTGCGTGAGACAGGTTCGAAAGTCGCTGTGCTCGACGTCGACTACCACCATGGCAATGGCACGCAACAGATTTTTTACGACCGTGCCGATGTTCCGTTCGTGTCATTACACGGCGATCCACGCCGGGCCTACCCGTATCACGCGGGTTACCCCGATGAGACCGGAACTGGGGCGGGGCTTGGCGCCACGCTCAATCTGCCTCTCGCTGCTCGCACTGATGACGATCAGTACCTCGCTGCGCTCGAGCATGCTGTGGCTTCGATAACGGCGTCGGGAGCCGAGATGGTCGTGGTGAGTCTGGGGCTCGACACCTTCCACCTCGACCCGATTAGTGATCTTGCCCTGACGGCTGACGGCTTCGAACGATGCGGAGCGCTGGTGGCATCGAGCGGACTGCCGCTCGTCATCCTTCAAGAGGGCGGCTATGCGGCTGAAGCGCTGGGCGACAACGCCCGCCGTTGGTTGATCGGTGCTGCCTCAGGCGCCGGCGTTGCGACGAGTGCGTGAGGGCGTGATCACCCTGATGACCGTCGCGACTGCAGCGGCCATCGCCAACGAGATTGCTCCCGCTTGATACACGCGATTCGAGGTGTCGGTTCCGGTCCAACCTGCGTGGATCAACACGGCCAGCACCAGGGGGAAGCTGAGTCGGTGGATGATGAGCCATACCCGACGCGAGAGGTGTCGTCGCAACAACGAGGTGGCCTGGACCACGACGAGGACGTACATCGCGATCACGCCGACGGCGGTGCCGATCTCGGCGGTGCGTGTTGCCCCTTGCCAGGTAGCGGTACCAGGCACGAGCAGATCAGCGACGCCAAAGTTGACCCATCCATCGAGCGTGAGGCCGAGGAGATGGAGCGCCGTCATCACCACGGCGGTGCCGCTTAGCCACGTGTGTGTCGCGAGCAGCCAGGCGGGGCGGTCGACGCCGCGAAGTGCCCGGGTGGAGAGCAGGACACCCCAGACCAGCGAGATCACGAGCAGCGTGAGGGCAACGATCCCCGACGCACGGGAGAGGTACCACCAAAGGTGTTCGTTCATCGAGCAAAGTCCTTCCAAGCGTCGGTGATGTACTCGACGCCGTCGTCCATCGTGATCAGTGCTCCAAGTCCGCGCGCTTCGAGCGTCGCAAGCGCCGATGTGGCGGGTCGAGTGAAGGCCACCTTGGTGAAGACTTCCGCCCAAGCGGCAGTTCCAGCAATCACGGTGCATGCTGAGACACCGTTGGAAGCTGGCATGGCAGTGGCGGGATCGATGAGGTGATGATGCGTTGTTCCGCCTGACACCCACCGACGAATTCGAGTTGTTGAGGTGGCCACACCGCCCTCGTTCAGCACGATGCGGTGGGCAACCGTTGCGCGATCAGGGTCGGCAACGTCGATGTGCCAGCCCCCGGGGGGCGGGGGGCCAGCACATCGAAGATCCCCGCCGACTTCAACCAGCGCACCAACCTCGTCATCAGCGAGTTCGGAAGCGACGAGATCTGCCGCATATCCCTTGCCGATACCGCCGAGATCGAGCACGGTTCCTGCCGGTAGCGACACGTGCGATCGATCTGGACTGATCAAGATGCGGTCAGGTGAACCCGCATCGAACGCGTCATCGGCGAAGCGGCTGACATGCGTCGGGTTGATTCGGCTGTTGGAGTAGCCGAGACGCGCCAAGGTGCCGAGCAATGTGGGGTCGAACGCGCCATCGGTTGCTTGCCATGCAACGACCGCTCGTTCGAGAACGGCAACCGTTTCTGGTGCAACAGCGACCGGGTGGCTCCCAGCGGTGTTCAACCGCGTGATGTCGCTGTTGGGTAGAAAGCGCGACCACAGCCCTTCCAGATACCGCAACCGTTCGATGCCATGGTCGTAACGATCGGGCCGGCATACCAGGGCTGCCTCAGAGCCCATGATGGACGCCGACACCGGTCGTCGCTCCATCAGCAACGTGTCAGCTGCCACCGGTGTTGCCTCGGGCGGGTGGCGATGGCGCAGGGAGCGTGATCACAATTGGTGTCGGCGTTGCGACGGGAACCGTGGTCGGTGGCGTCGTTGGCACTGGGGCTGCCGTGGTTGCTGGAACGGTTGGCGTCGGTGTCGATGCAGGCGGGGTGGTAGTAGCCACGGGCGCGTCGACTGTGGTGGCCGGTGTTGTCGCCGCCGGAGCACTCGTTGGGGTCTCGTGAACCACAACTGGCGTGTCGATGCCATTGGTGGTGCTCTCGGACGTGACGGCGGTCGTGGTCGGCGACGACGTCGTGGTTGATTGCACGATGGGCTGTGCTGTTGCGAGAAATGCTTGTAGTTCGGCAACTGACGACATCTGGCGGAGGCTGATCGGCAGGCCCGTTTCGTCGACGGTGACCACGACCACCGTCGCGTCGGCTGGGACGCGAAGCGTGCCGGGAGGGGGAGGGCTCGCTGCGTCGTTGGTGATGGTCTCGGGCGCAGGTGCCGCAGCGCCAGCCGGTTGTTCCGCAATGCCAATTGCTGTCATCAACCCGAGCACCGCGGTCGATGAGGCTCCTACGGTGATGAGCCGAGCTGCTCGTGCGGTGGGCTGTCGACGCGCAGTGGTATGTGCGGGTGGTGGCGTCAGTGGCGAGGATCCACCAGCGTCGGATGCGTCGGATGCGTCGGGTGCGGTTGCGATGTGTTGGCGTTGGGCCCGCAGTGCTGCGAGCCGCTCGGCGCGTTCGTCAGGAGTGGTCATGGCGTGCCCGTGCTCAGTCGTCGTCGTGATCGTCGTCGTGGTGATCGTCGTCGTGATCGTCGTCGTGATCGTCGTCGTGATCATCGTCTTGATCGTCGTCGTGATGATCGTCACCGTCGTGATCGTCGTCGTAGGAGGTCGATCCACCGACCGCTCGAGAGTCGACGTCAGCCACAATCGACCCCGACGCGAACGAAGCGATGAAGTCTGCTTCAAGCGTCGCCGAGCGGAAGGTCACCAGAATCTCGTTGCGCACTGCATCTCGACTTGAAGCTGCGACGGTCCAGCCGGCCGCTGGTGCGGCGTCAACGACAGTAAGTCGTCCATCGATGACGTCAAGGGTGACCACGCCCGCCTGGCCCACGTTGTAGGCCACGAGAGTGCTCTTAGGCGATGTCGTGGTGGTAGGTGGTCGAGTGGTGCTCGGGGCAGTCGTGGTGGTTGGTGCTGCTGTCGTTGGCGCACTGACGCTGGGAGCAGTCGTTGTCGTCGGCGTAACCGTGGATTCTGACGTCACCACTTGAGCGCTGACGTTGGTGGCACCGTTGGAACTGGTGACGGTTGACGCGCTGACGCTCGGAGCGGCCGGCACTGTCGTCATACCCACCACATCCGTCACACGTGATGCTGGCGAAGGATTCGGAATCGTGAGGTCGATCATCGGGGCCTCAGGAATGATCACCTCCGAGGCTGCCGCTTCAGTTGGGGCGGTATCGAAGATCGTCGTGTTGACCATGGCTGCGGCTGATCCGGCGACGATGACGCCGAAGAGTGAAAGAGCGGTAGCGGTGGTGGTCTTCATGGGGGTTACCTCCTGTGCTGGGTGCGGAATGCACCGTAGGCACCCAATGGCAGGGGAGGACCCGAGAACATCCAAGGGACGTCAAAGATGCTGACGTCATTCGGTAGAACCGCTGATGTTGCGGGCCCTGAGTGGAATGATCGTGGCGTGCGACTGCTGCTGATAGAAGACGATGACGCCATTGCCGACTCCCTTCGGGGCCCGCTTGAGGCAGCGGGAATGGATGTGGATCGAGCATCGAACGGAGCCGACGGCATCGAGTCAGCGAACCGCGGGGTTGGCCCTGACGTGGTGTTGCTCGATCTCGGGCTGCCCGACATGGACGGATACGACGTGTGTCGAGCTATTCGCTCCGTGTCGCAGGTACCCATCATCGTGGTGACCGCTCGCAGCGACGAGTTCGATCGGGTGCTTGGACTTGAACTCGGCGCCGACGACTACATGGTGAAGCCTCTCGGCGCACGCGAACTCGTCGCCCGGATTCGGGCGGTCATGCGTCGCAGCGCCCCGAGCCCGCGAGATGATGCAGCATCGAGCGATCAGATCGTGGTGGGAGGACTCGTCATCGATACGAGGACCCACCGAGTCCACCTCCATGGGTCCGAACTGTCCTTCACCCCAAAAGAATTTGAACTGCTGGTTTACCTCTCCGAAGACGCCGGAGCCGTACGAACACGCACCGACATCATTGAGCACGTGTGGGATGCCAACTGGTTCGGACCGACAAAGACGGTCGACGCTCACGTTGCGGGGATTCGCAAGAAACTCGGCGATGCCCGCTGGATTGAGTCGGTGCGTGGCGTTGGGTTCCGGTTTGAGGATCCGGCCGAGGCGCACGGATGAGGTTTCGGTTCACGCTGGTACTCGTTGGCGTGGTCTTTCTCGTGCTACTCGTGCAGGACGTGCCGCTTGCGGCGCATCTGCAGAGCGTCGAGCGAGACCGTTTGGTCACCAAACTCGAACGCGACGCGTTCATTCTGGCCGGTCGAGTGGAGGAGGCGCTCGAAGGGACCAATGGTGCGCCCGACCCGGGCCTCCTCGGCGTGATCGAACGTTACGAGGATGCTGAGCAGGTGAACGTCGTCGTCACCGACGCAACTGGAGCCGCGGTGTTTGGACCTGGTTTCGACATCGGTGAAGATTTCACGAACCGTCCAGAGATCGTCGAGGCGCTTGCCGGAAGGCCGAACACCGGAGAACGCGACTCGAGCACCCTCGGCACGGAATTGTTCTTCGTCGCCGTACCCGTGTTGTCGGGCGACTCAATTGTGGGTGCGGTGCGCATTACGACGGTTGCCTCGTCGATCGATGATCAGGTGCGAAGTCGGATTATTCGACTTTTCATCGTGCTCGTGATCGCAATTGCAATTGCCGCTGTATCGGCTGCGGTGTTGTCGTGGTCGGTGACGCGCCCGCTGCAACGATTGACGGCATCGACCTCGGCACTTGCCGGCGGCGACCTTTCGGTGCGCGCCGATGAACGTGTTGGTCCGCCAGAAGTTCGATCGCTCTCAAGGTCGTTCAACGACATGTCGTCTCGGCTCGAACAACTCGTGTCTCGTCAGCGCGCATTCGCCGGCACGGCGTCGCATCAACTCCGCACTCCGCTGACAGCACTTCGCCTGCGGCTTGAGTCGCTTGCCACTCAGATTGATGGGGGACCTGGTGAAGCTGACGTTGCCGCCGCGATCGATGAAACCGACCGACTCGGACGAATGATCGAAGGCTTATTGTTGTTGAGCCGGGTTGATGATGCTGCCGTCGCACCGGTCACGGTTGACCTCGCAGCGGTGGTTGCCGAGCGGGCGGAGTATTGGGAACCGCTGGCGTCGGAACGTGAGGTACGCATCGCCGTCGAGATGCCGGCGTCGTTGCTGGTACGGGCGGTGCCCGGAGGGGCAGAACAGATCGTCGACAACCTGGTCGACAATGCGCTCGATGTTGCGCCGGCCGGTTCAGTGCTCACGATTCGTCTCGATCTCGCCGACGATGCCGTTGCGCTGCATGTGATCGACCAGGGCCCGGGATTGACCCCCGAGGAATGTGAGCGTGCCTTTGAACGGTTCTGGCGTGGTTCGACGCCATCGCCGGGTGGGTCAGGGCTCGGACTGTCGATCGTTCGCCAGCTTGCCGAGGCCGCTGGTGGTGCCGCTCATTTGCAGCTCAGTGACTCCGGCGGTGTTGATGCGGTGGTGGCGTTCAGGCAGCCCTGAGGTCGTCGAGCACCTTGGCCCAACGGCCGGGGTCTGACTTGTAGGGCGCATAGAAGCTCAAACGATCGATGATGTCGCCGTAACGGCGGGTCAACTCCGGGCCAATCTGCTCAGGCTCGCCAACAACAGCAAAGGTGTTGAGCACCTCATCGTCGATGACCTGGCCCATCTTCACCCATTCGCCGGCTTTGGATAGGCGGTTGAGTTCGTCTTGCATGTCGCCCCACCCGTGAACCTCCAGCACACCGCGGTAGGCGGGCGTTGACCCGTAAAACGCAATTTGCTGCTTGGTGCCGTCGATGGCTTTTGCCATCTCCTGCTCGTTGTTGCCCGTCACGACGAAGAGCGGCCCTGAGATCTCAAATCCATCCATGGTCAGGCCCGCTTTGGCGCGTCCACGTTCGATCGCAGGAATCGTCACTTCGCGGATGTACTTCTCGGTGGTGAAGCCATGCACGATCATGCCGTCGCACGTTTCGCCAGCGACCTCGGTCATCAGTTCACCAACCGCTGCGATGAAGATCTTGGGCACCCCAAATCCTGAGAGGTCCGCCTTGTCAGGGGTGAAGAACGGCGTCATCAACGTATGGGTGTAGAAGTCGCCGCGGAACTCAAGCGGTGCGTCGTTGAGCCAGCAATCCCAAATCGCTCGAATGGCGAGGATCATCTCGCGCATCCGTGGTGCGGGGTGGCTCCACTCCATCGAGAATCGCTTGGTGATATGCGGCTTGATCTGAGAGCCAAGTCCGAGGATGAAGCGTCCTTTTGAAAACGCCTGAAGGTCCCACCCGAGGTTGGCAAGCAACATCGGGTTCCTTGCGAAGGCAACAGCGATCGAGGTGCCGAGTTCCATGGTTGATGTGTCGGCGGCAGCTTGCACCAGTGGCAGGAAGGGATCGTGTGCGGTTTCAGCGGTCCAGGCACCGTCATAGCCCGCTGCCTCCAACTCCCGGGCCGAAGCGGCTGCCTCAGCGAGTCCACCCATCAAGGTCGCATCGATTTTCATACCATGACCGTAGTCGTGGGAGTGCCCCGGCGTTGAGCCAGTCTTACTCTTGGTCGCGCAGGAACCGTTCGACTTCGGCACCGAGCTCATCGGCCGGAATGACCTCGATACCGCGTGCGTTGGCAGTTGGTTCGACCTCGGTGTCGGCGTCGTACAGGTGCTCGAGGCGTCCGAGCATGTCGACGTGCTCGTCATTGCCGGCGATGAGTTCGTCGAGGCGTCGTCGTTGGGCGAGCGCGTCGGCACGCAGGTCGGTGGCATCGATCACGACGTGGACGGCAGTGCGGAGGCCGTCGATGAGCGCAAGGGCGGCGGCCGGATATTCCATCGTTGCGGCGTAGTGCGGCACCTGTGCCCAAATGCCGAGGGTCGCAATGCCGGCGTCGTGGAAACGATGTTCGAGGACTCCAGCGACACCAGCAGGGACATCGAGGGTGCTGCGCAGGAACGGCACCCGGCGCAGCACGTCCTCCGAC
>JAPOJQ010000100.1 GCA_029978335.1 Actinomycetota bacterium | reverse complement strand
CTTCCGTACACCGGCGATGTCGACATCGTCTTCGGCTCCCGAACCGTTCAGGAGTTCATCCTTTCGGGGGCCAACATGGGTACGTTCCTCAAGTGGTGGAACTGGGCTGTTGCAAAGCTCACCGAGGTGCTGTTCAACACGGTGTATCTCTCTGATGTTGGTTGCACCTTTCGGGTGCTGAGTCGAGACGCCGCCGATCGACTCAAGCCAGCACTGGCGACGAATGCCTCTGCGCTCGGGTACGAGATGATGCTGAGGGCGGTCTCTCAGAGAATGCCGATCGTGCAGATTCCGGTCAATTACCGCGAGCGGGTAGGTGAGAGCTCGGTCACTGGGAGTCGCTGGAAGGCGTTCGTACTCGGCATGGAGATGATTCGCATGTGTGTGGCGCTGCGTCTGCGTACGAGCCCATTGAGTCGCCCTACCTCGGTCGCCAAGCGGGACTAGCCTGCGGGTGTGCGACGCCTTCGTGCCCTTCTTCGACATCTGACTGGTTCGGATGTGCGTGCATTGCGGTCTGAGGTAGCTGAGCTGCGTTCGTCGGTCGATGCGGTGTCCCGCGTCGTCATGGAACTGAACCATGATGTCCGATCAGGAGCGGAACAGTCCCTGCCGCTGTTCCTCGGGTATCTCGAGCGTCTGCGACTGGACGCTGATACCGCAGTGGCCGCGGTTGAGGTGATCGAGCGACAGCTCGCCGAGATGCGGACGATCGCGGAACATCGGCACGGCTGATGGACAGTGATAGCCCCCACGTTCTCGTGGATGGGAGGGTGATCGACCACCCGACCGCTGGTGGGCGCGGCGTCGGTCGCTACACCATCGGATTCGTGCGGGCACTCGTTCATTCGGGCATGACCACCACCGTGATGTGTGCGACGGTGCACCAGAAAGAGCTCTGGCAGAATGAGATCGCTGGTGTGCTCACCGCACCCCTTCGCCGAGATTCACTTGACGGTATCTCCGCCGACACGAATCGGTGGTTCGTCTGCACGCAACTGATGCTCCATCCGATACCACTTGATGTCATCCCAAGGTTCATCACCGAGGCTGGCGTTCCCGTCGTGGCAATCGTCCACGATGTCATCCCGCACCGCCACCCTGAGCGCTATCTCACTGACCCCTTTGCGGCGATGCAGACCCGTCTGCGGTCGGTGACGGCAAGGTCGGTTGACCTGCTGCTCGCAAACTCGACCTTCACGGCTGACACTGCGGCGATCGAATTGGGCGTCAATCGTGCTCGAATCACCGTCGTCGGAGCGGCTGTCGAGCCACAGTTCGTGCCGGGACCGGTCGATCCAATGGTGATGGAGGCGCTCGGTATTGCGGTTCGACCGCGTCCGGTTGTGGCAGTCACCGGCGCCGACCCCCGTAAGAACACCGACGGGCTGATCAGGGCCTGGTCGAGGGTGGAGGCTGGCGTTCGCGCTGGCCGGTCACTGGTGATTGCATGTGCCGCGCCACCAGATGTGCTCGACCATTGGCAGCATCTGGCGGCGTATTGCGGCGTGTCCGACGCTGTCGTGGCCACCGGGTCACTTTCTGACGAACAGATGGTGGCCCTCTTGCGGGCGGCCGAGTGCACGGTCCTGCCATCACTTGAGGAGGGGTTTGGCCTTCCTATTGCTGAGTCGGTGGCGTGTGGGACACCGGCCCTGTGCTCGGCGACGTCGTCGATGCCAGAGGTCGCTGGATGTCACGAAGCGCTCTTTGATCCGTATGACACCGAGGACATGGCTGGATGCCTGGCGGCGACGTTGAGCGATGCCTCGCGTCGGGGGCGAATTTTCGAGGCCGAACGACGTCGGCTCCAGCGATGGACCCTTGATGGTGTGGCGCAATCCCTCGGTGCTGCGCTGATGACGGTACCCACACCCCGAGTACGAGGACGGGGGTCGCACACGAGCCGGGTCGCCATTGCTGCGCCACCACCGCAGTCGGTGTCCGGTATCGGTCGTTATACGTCGATGATCATCGATGCGTGGGAGGTTCCCGATGAGGTGGTCGCACTCGATGACCTGTCATGCGCAGATGGTCGCCATCGGGCTCAGGCAACTGCGGTTGGCGCCGGTTCGTTAGGTCGGCACCTTCAGAGCCACGACTTCGATCACGTGGTGCTGGTGGCTGGTTCATCAGAATTCCACGCCGTGACCGCTGAGCGGGCGAGGCTTGGCGGTGCACACATCTGGCTGCACGAACCAACACTCGTAGGTGCCCACCTTGGGGCGGCGCTTCGCGGAGGCGGCGACCCGTGGTTCCATCGAAGAATGGACGAGCTTGGGATTGATGTCCCTCCCGGTCACGTCTCCGCTGAGGTGCTCCATGCGTCGAGCATTGACATGCTGGCACCGATTGTGGTCGATGCTCGTTCGTTGATCGTGAGCAGTGTCGATGCGGTTTCGTCTATTCAGGAATCGATGGGGGGACGGCCACTGCCACCTGTGCTCGTGCTGCCGCTGGCACATCCGGTGCGAGAACGCGTTGCCGGGGGTGTGACCAGACGTGCTGTCGCGCTCGGATGGTTATCAGATGGCCCTTCGATCCGGCTGCTCCTCGACGCCGTCAGCAAGGTGCCGAATCTCCAACTCGACCTTGTCGGAGGTCTCAGTCGCGACCTCGCATGTCGACTTGAGTCGATGATCGCCAATCGGTCGTTGCATGAGCGAGTGCGGGTGCATGGTCGGATTTCCGACCACATGCTCGATCGTCTGCTCGCCGACGCGAGCGTTGGCGTGCGGCTCGGGTCAGGGCATCGGGGCCAGATGTCGGCGTCCATCACTGAGTTCCTCGCACGCGGCATACCGGTCGTCACGGACCTCGTCACCCATGGCACGTCGTCCCCGGGACTGCGTGTGATTGAGCCTCCCGTTGAGGCTGACGTACTCGCCGAGGTGCTCGATTTGGTGACACATCCGGATCACACTGCCGGCTATCGAGACGACGCCTATGAACGAGCAGCGCGTTGGAGGCCCGTCGATGCCGCCCGTGCGCTTCGTTCGTGGTTGTCGTCGGCTGACTCGATGGCGCTGGGGACGGTCGAATGTGCTGACGAGGTTCGTTCATGAGCGAAGCGGAGCAATTGCCATTCGTCAGGATCGTCGTGTTGACCTTCGACGGTGGTGACATGACGCTGAGGTGTCTGCGATCGCTTGCGATGCTCGACTGGCCGACAGATCGACTCGAGATCGTTCTCGTCGACAATGGATCACTCGATGATGTGGCCGAGCAAGTGAAGCGAGACTTTCCTACGGTGATCGTGTTGGAACCGCTTGCCAATCTGGGCTTCGCAGGTGGGTGCAATCTCGGCATCATGCATGGGATCGATGGGGCCATCGCCGACCAGATCGACCACATCGCGCTCATCAACAACGACGCGACCGTCGACAGCGACTGGCTCCGGGCATTGGTGGCAGCGATGGATACTGACCCGAGGGTGGCCGGCGTAGCGTCGAAAATGCTCTTCGCCGACCGGTACGCACCGCTCAACATCGAGATCCTTGACGAGCTCGAGGGCGGCCGTCGGGATGAGCTCGGAATCTGTATCACGTCACTGCGGGTTGATGGGGAGCGTTGCGATGCGCGCTTCCAGTTCGACGAGGGTTTTCATGGGGCGGTGGACCCTGACAGGGCACGTGATGAGGAGTTCGCTCGATGGTCGCGACGCTCTGGAGCGGTGCGGCTCATCGATCCCGATTCGGGATCGCATCGGGTGGCCCTGCGGCTCAACGCAAAGCGGCCACTACGCGTCCGATTAGCGAGCGATGTCGAAGCGGTCGAACTGGTCGTGGGTGAGGGTGGTGAGACCCGCTACACCACGGTGGAAGTGGACCTCGGGTCGACCCGTATTGACGTAATCAACAACGTCGGTTCGGAGCTCTACCGGTTTGGCTTCGCTGGCGACCGAGGCTTCATGGAACCCGACACAGGGCAGTACGACGCGCCAACTGAGGTTTTTGCGTGGTGTGGTGGCGCCGCACTCTTGCGCGCGACCTACCTCGATGACGTTGGGCTCTTTGATGAACGGCTCTTCTTGTACTACGAAGACACTGATCTCGCATGGCGTGGTCGTTTGCGCGGCTGGCACCACGTCTACGCACCATCGGCGCTCGTTCGTCACCATCACGCCCAATCAAGCGGGGTTGGTTCTGAGGTGTTCCGGTTCCACACCGAGCGGAATCGACTTCTTGTCACAGCCCGTAACGCTCCGCTCAAGGTGTTGGCTCTGGCGCTCGCTGCGGAGATTCGTCATTGCACCAAGGTGAACCTCGCATTGTTGGTCAAGCGGCCACTGATGCTGAAAATGCCATCTCGATCGGAACCGAGGCATCGTCGCGCAGTGCTGGCGGCGATCATCAGGGGGCTGCCGTGGGCATTGCGTCACCGCTGGTCTGAACTAGGCGGCGAGCGCCGAGCGGTCCACCGACGTTGGGAGCGGGACAAGTGGTGAGAGGACATGCGCGATGAGAGTGTCGGTGTACAACCTCTACTGGT
>JAPOJQ010000013.1 GCA_029978335.1 Actinomycetota bacterium | reverse complement strand
GGCCGACACTGAGCCTCACAAGGACGAAAAAATGGAGCGGAGGGGGCAGGAACACAATGCGCCGGCCCCCTCCGTTCTGAGGTCAGAGACCGATTGAGGAATCGATGTACTCGTTGGTGAACAGCGAGTCGGCGGTCAGACCCGATGGCACCGCCATACCGGCGGCCGCCATGTCGTCGATCACCGTCTGGATACGGGCACCATCCATATTGCCAACCGTGGCATCTGGACCGTTACCGACCAGACCGAGCTCGACCTGCTGGGCAATCGACCATGCAGTGATTTCAGGGCTCTGCACCCAGAAGTCAGCGAACTGGGTAACCGCGTCGACGATGACTGCGTTCGCTGCTTCGGGAGCAGCAACGTACGACACCACTGACTGCTGGAAGACCGGCACGATCTTCTTCAAGCATGCGTCAAGTGCATCCTTCTGGTCGGGACGGATACCGAGCGTGGCTGCGTATACCTGGAACCCTGCGTCATGGAGCGTCTGGAAGGCGACTTCCTTGCCCCAGTCGGAGAAGGTATTGAGGTAGTCGTAAGGCTCAGCAGAGGCAAATCCCTGCTGGGCGATGGCGCCGCCTTCAGCGATGAACCGTGCGGGTGAACCGTCATACGACGGGTCGATCTGGTCAGCGGACCAGATGCCCTGGGCAACGAACACCTCAGCGAACACGCCGCCACCGAAGACGTTGATCGTTACTCCGGCCTCACCGAGGTCGGCAAGCGTTGCAACATCTGGGTACGTCGCCGGATCCCACATGATCATCTGCGGATTGATCTCAAGCGGCGCCACGACGGAGAGCAGTGGTGCATCCTCGTAGGACAGCACCTGTGCTTCCGTATTGGCGTAGCCGAAGGTGATCGAGTCATCGGTGTAGACGTAGGACGACACCGGAGAAAAGCCGATTGCCGGACCACCGGTGCGCACCTCAAAGTCGATGCCGAGGCTCTGTCCATCAAGGACCATCGGGCCCCTGACCACCTTGTTGTCCACGTCGACGGTGTATCCCTCGCCGATCAAGTTGTAGAGGGCGCCGTGCTCCGCTTCTGGGAACCAGTCGGTCTGGACGACGACCGGGTTCGGACAGTCAGCGGACAGGTCAATCGCCTCGGCTGCTGGCTCTTGCGCAGCGGGTTCTTCTGCAGCGGGCTGTTCAGCAGCTGGCTCCTCGGCAGCCGGCTCATCGCCGCCGCCACAAGCCGCAGCGAGCACCGACAATGCGGCGAGCCCGACGGCAAATCGGGTGAATCGTGTACGGGTCATATGGTGTCTCCCCCTGGAGGTGGTGTGTTGGGTGGGTTGGTGGTTGGGGTGTGTCCTGAGAGGACGATGTTCAAGGCCGTCCCCCCGAGGTCTCATGCCATTTTCCTATGGCGAGAGTTTGAATCCAGCCAAACGTGAGGAACACCGTTACGCCGAGCGCCGATGACAACAAGACGGCGGCAAAGAGTTCTTCACCCATGAGTTGGCTGGAATACTTCTTCAGTACCTGACCGATACCGACATCGCCTCGACCGAAGAAGAAGTCGCCGACGATGGCACCGATTACCGACAGTCCGGCAGAAATACGAAGCCCCGCAAAAATCGCCGGCAGCGCCGCAGGGAACATCAACTTGCGAAGACGCGTGGCACGGCTCGCGTGGTGCAACGTGAACAGGTCGTGCATACCCCGCTCCGCGGATTGCAGACCAAACAGCGTGTTCACAATGATGGGAAAGAGAGCGATGATCACGCACACGATCACCCGCGAGCGCTGTCCAGTGCCCCACCAGAACGAAATCAGTGGCACGATCGCCAAAATCGGAATCGCTTGGAGCGTCACCATGAAGGGAAACACAGCCCGCTCAATGGTGCGAGCCTGGCTCATGATGATCGCCAGCACGAAGCCAATCGCAATGGCGATCACCAAGCCGATCATAGCCACTTTGGTTGAACTCCACAGAGCCGACAGCATCTCTGACAGCGCACTCCAATTGAGAAAACCGTTCTGCACCACCTCGTGTGGAGGCTTCAACAAGAACCGACGCTTTGGGTCGAGAAGGAGATAGGAGACGGCGTACCAACCTGCGACTACCAGGGCGCCGAGCATCAAAGGAGGAATGATCGAAACGGTCAACCGCGCCAGAAGCCCAGCACGCTCAATGGGTCGTGGGGCATCGTCAGGAACGGCCGGAGCGACTTCGACCTGATCTTCAACCGTGCTCATGAATGTGAACCTCTCAGTGCATGGGAGATCTCGCCGCTCAAACGGGCGAATTCTGGATCGAAGCGAAGCTCCGGATTTCTCGGATAGGAGAACGGAACCTCGAATTCAGCCACGATCCTGCCAGGTCGCGCGGACATGACGAGCACCCGCGTTGACATGTAGACGGCCTCTGAAATTGAGTGGGTAATGAACAGGCCTGCAAAACCCTCTTGCTGGAAGAGTCGCTGTGTCTCTTCGTTCAGGTGCTCACGGGTGATTTCATCAACCGCCCCGAACGGTTCGTCAAACAAGAACACCGGTGGCTTGAGCGTCAAGGTTCGGGCAAGCGAGGCACGCATCCGCATACCACCCGAGAGCGAACGCGGATAGTGATTGACAAATCCGCTCAATCCAACGGTGTCGATGGCTTCGAGTGCCAAACGTCGCCGTTCAGACTTTTCGATGCCATGGAGTTCGGCGATCAATTCGACGTTGCCGAGCACGGTGCGCCAAGGGAGCAGGGTGGCGTCTTGAAACACATAGCCGAGACGATCACGGTCGACCCGTACCGACCCGGCAGTCGCATCAAGCAACCCCGACGCAATCTTCAACAAGGTGGACTTGCCACATCCCGATGGACCAACGATCGTGACGAACTCGCCACGGTGGACTGAGAACGACACCTCTCGAACTGCCTCGGTGCCATCGGGAAACACCATTTGCGTCCGGTCAAAAGCGAGCGCTGCACCGGCCGCCGACGTCGCCTCGAAAGCGGCATCGACGGCGGTCATGAGAACATATGGGGTAGACGGAACATACGTCTGGGAACCTAGTCGGTGAGTGCCACTTGAAATGGCAGCCACAGCGTTTCCGTACAACATGTAAAACTCTGTTCACAATTGGGAGTCGACCGCATCGGTGGTCATCGCCCAACTCGGCACCCAACGTGTCGACGCGCCGGCTTGAGCAAAGTGCGACGCGACAGCTCGATCTGACCAGCGATGCCAGGTCACCATGCCAGGTTCGTCGGTATACGCCGTAGGACCGCCACCGAGGTCGAGCGCTACTTGCGCAGCGCTTGACGGCGATACCACGACCGGTACGCCGGCAACACTCGACATGAGCGGACGATGAAGGTGCCCGCACAACACCGCAGCAACATGGGAGTACGAACTGAGAATTGCTGCTTCCTCGTCGGCCCCGTCAAGGCCGTATTGGTCCATGAATCCAATTCCGGACTCGATTGGAGGATGGTGCTGCACGATGATCACCGAGCGATCTCTTGAGTCGTTGAGTGCACGATCAAGCCACTCAAGACGTTCGACATCGAGAAGCCCACCGTGAGCGCCCGGCTGCGTGGTGTCAAGCACGATGATGCGATGCTCGGCGTCGAGGTCAACGACGTATTGCACCGGATCGACGTCGATGCCTGCATGGTCGGGGACGGTGAGATATCGCCGCATCAACGCCCGATCGTCGTGGTTACCCATGACGAAGATGATGGGCACCGAGAGTTCTCCGAGTAGTTCCGCCAAATGCTCGTACTCGGGTTCGCGCGCGTCGTTCACGAGATCGCCCGACAACACAACGACGTCAGGCCGTAGTCCGGTCGCATCGATCCCTTGAATCGCGTGCGTCAGACCAGCTGCAGTATCAACTCGCCCTTCGAGCAGTTCCCCGCGCGGGCGAATGTGAGGGTCGCTGATCTGAAGCAACAACATTGCTCGATGTTACGGCACCGCTCGGCCTCACCGCCCGAAGTCAAAGCTGCTGATTTCCTCCATCTGCGCGCACAATGTCGCCACTGCACCTGTGAAGAGATCGCGACCGCGGTCGGCGGACGCCCCGGTTGGGTCCCCGATGTACCCGTCAGGATGGAAATCGTTAGAGAGCCAGCCAAAGGACACCGATCCACCAAAGCGAACGTGACGATTCTCCGCGAGCGACTCGGGTACCCGCCGCTGTGCGAATGACAGGTCGACCAAATCGGGACGAAGGTGCATGAACACTGAGGTCTCGTTCAAGCCACCGTGAATTCCCATCCCTAACTCATCCTCTGTTGATGTGCCGCCGTACGCAGGTGGAAGCGATGGGTGGGTGAGGAAGGTCTTGAAGCCGAAGCGGAGGCGCAACTCACGCAGGGCCGTCACCAACAGCGTCGTATTCCCTCCGTGACCGTTGAGGAGCACGAGACGCTCGGCTCCCGTGGTCGCCAACGAACGGCCGAGGTCCATTAACACCGCCATCATCGTTTCCGGCGACAGCCACAGTGTCCCCGCCGACCACGCATGCTCATTCGACTTCGAGACCGACAGCGTCGGCAGCTGCCACACGTCGAGTGCTTCGCCCACCTCGGCTGTCACTGCGGTTGCCGTCTCTGTGGCGATCACCTCGTCAACCGACATCGGTAGATGTGGTCCGTGTTGCTCAACCGCTCCGATCGGCAGTAACAAAATGGAATTCGGGCCGATCGCATCAGGAACGGCCGGGCCCGCGAGGTCTTCGTAGTGGCGACGGTGACGCTGAGTCATAGAACTGAATCTACGACCCGCCGTAGCATCAACCCATGACCGAGTCTGTCCGTGTCCTGCTCCGCAACGCTTCGCTACCCGATGGTCGCCATGGAACGCTCGGCGTGGATGCCAATGGCCGTATCGTCGAACTGATCACCAACACCGATGACGTCGAAGCCGCCGCGCGAGGCGGTGCCACCATCGTTGAGATCAATGGTCGACTCGTGCTGCCGGCGCTTGCCGAACCGCACGCTCACCTTGACAAGGCGCTCACTGCTGATGTCGCGCCGAATCCAACAGGCGACCTTCGCGGTGCTATCGACGCGTGGATACTTGCCGAGAGCAGCGGGATGTTTGATCACACGTCAATGGTTGAACGCGTGCGTCGCAGCCTCGAAATGTTGTTGCTGAGCGGTGTGACCTTCGTGAGAAGCCACATCAACGTCGGCGGGGCGATCGGCATCGCGTACCTCCTCGCCGCGCAAGAGGCCGCGTCGAGGTTCCGTCATCTGATGGACATCGAGTTCGTAGCTCTCATCCACATGCCGATGAGTGGGCCAGGTAGCGAGGTGAACCTCGCAGCCCTCGACGCCGCCATCGACGCCGGTGTGGACATCATTGGTGGTTGTCCACATCTCGAGCCAGATGCGCAAGCATGTATCGACGCCGTATTCGAGCGAGCCGAGCGTCATGGACGGGCCATCGACCTCCATGTCGACGAGACCCTTGATCCAACTGTGCTGACCTTGGAACTCCTCGCGGAGCGGGCACAACGCAGCAGCATTGGCGTCACCGCTAGCCATTGTGTGAGCCTCAGCATGATCGACTCTGCGTCGCGAGCACGGGTGATCAACGCCGTCGCTCGTGCGGGCATGTCGATCGTTGCACTTCCACAAACGAACCTGTTCCTCCAGGGCCGAGATCACCCAATCGCTACGCCGCGTGGTCTCACACCGGCGTTGCCGCTGATCGCCGAAGGAGTCAACGTCGCGGCGGGGGCCGACAACGTGCAAGACCCGTTCAACCTCGTAGGCAGGAGCGACCCGCTCGAAACCGCAAGCCTGATGGTGATGGCAGGACATGTGCTGCCCGACTCGGCCTTCTCGATGGTGTCGAGCGCAGTGCGTTCGATGGCCAGTCGCCCGAGTGCGGGGACCAATCGAGGCGACATCGCCGACCTCATTGCGGTGCCCGTCGGATCGATTCGCGAAGCCATCGCACAGGCACCTGTTGATCGCCTCGTTATCCGGGGTGGACAGGTCGTGGCAGAGCGAACGACCACCCAGCACATCGGCACTCGGTGACGATCGCACCTACCACGTAGTCTCGCCGGCATGCATCAACGCATGGCGCTCTACCTGCAGGACAAGCACCCCATCCGATATGAGATCGAGATGGCCAAGTATGCAGAAGAGCAGGGCTTCAGTGAGATCTGGCAAGCCGATACTCGGCTTGCACGTGATTGTGTCGTCTTGATGAGTGCGCTGCTCGCCGAAACAAAGCGATTGCGTATCGGTTCGGGGGTGCTCCCGATCTGGACACGAAATCCCGCCGTGATCGCGGCCACATGGAGCACTATGTGGGAACTCGGCGGCACGGTTGACGGCCAAAGCAGGGTGATGTGTGGCATCGGCGCATGGTGGGAACCCATCGCCAGCCGCGTCGGTGAAAACCGTCGCATGCCGTTGACCGCGATGCGGGAACACGTCGAAGCGCTGCGTGCCCTATTCACCATGGAGGAGGTGACGTACCACGGCGAGATCGTCCACCTCGATCGCGTTCGGCTCGACGTCGCCTATGGCGATACCTCCCCGCGTGATATTCCGATCTATATCGGTGCAACTGGCCCGAAGATGCTGGAGCTCACCGGGGAAACGTGTGATGGCGTTGTCCTCAACTACGTCGTCTCCGCCGACTACATCCGCAATGCGGTTGAGCTCGTTGCTGCCGGGGCAGCGAAGTCGGGCAGAACCATAGAGGACGTTGATCGACCCGAGTTGCTGGTGTGCTCGCTGTCAGACGATGACCCCGCTGAAGCGCTGATGACCGGCAAGTCGCTCGTGGCGTACTACCTCGGCACCGAGCCCCACATCATGGAAGCGAGCGGAGCCGACCCCGAGCTCGTTGAGCGGGTCAAAGAGGTGGTCGGATGGCCGGCCACCGAGGCTGACTATCGTCGTGCTGCGCATCTCATTCCAGATGACCTCGTCCGCTCGTTGATGGCTGTTGGCACCACCGCACAGTGTCAGGACAAGGTGGCTGAGTACATCGACGCTGGCGTGACGTGCCCAATTCTCTATCCGATGATGGACGATGTGAAACCCGTCATCGACGCATTCGCGAACTGGACACCTTGATGACCTCAACGCTGATTACCGGTGGGGCTGTGGTCACCGTCGATCCGTTGTCGACCGTGCACGATCCAGGTTGGGTTCATATCGAGAACGGCAGAATCACCGCAGTAGGTGCCGGCGACCCGCCAGCGGGACTGCGCGACGCAGTCGATGAGGTGATCGATGCCAGGGGATGCGCGGTCATGCCAGGGATGACCAACGGTCACACCCATCTCTTTCAAACGTTCCTTCGCGGGCTTGCCGATGATCAACCCCTGCTGGACTGGTTGCGAACCTGCATTTGGCCGGCCGCCGAGTTCATCGACGCCGACACCATGTACCACGCAGCGAGGATCGGCCTGCTCGAGAATCTTCTCGGTGGCGCGACCTGTGTCGTCGATCATCAGTATGTACACCCCGGACTTGACGGCGATGTGCTCGATGATGCCGTCTGCCGTGCAGCAGACGAACTCGGTGTCCGTCTGTTGTTGGCTCACGGATGGGCTGACCGCAACTACCACGACCCGCTTGTTGAAGATGCTCCGACGGCGATTCGTCGCACCGACGCCACACGTCAGCGATGGGATGGTCATGACAACGGCCGCATCCGGGTGGAGCTCGCACCATTGATTCCTTGGGGATGTTCTGACGACGCAATGCGTGACACCGTTGCCGCAGCCCGGTCGTGGGGGAGGGGGACCCACATCCATTGCGCAGAAACTCAAGTCGAGGTTGAGATGAGTCTCGACGAACGTGGAATGCGTCATGTTCCCTGGCTCCATTCGCTTGGCGTGCTTGGACCTGATGTGCAACTCGCGCACTCGGTGTGGCTTGACGATGCCGAGCTTGACCTGATCGCAGAGGCAGGTGCCGTCGTTGTCCATTGCCCTGTGTCGAATATGTACCTTGCATCAGGAGTCGCCCGGGTCGTTGAGATGCGTGAAAAGGGCATCACGGTTGCCTTGGCGAGCGACGGTGCGGGATCGAATAACCGACAAGACATGTTCGAGGTCTTGAAGGCGGCTGTGCTACTGCAAAAGGTGCACCGCCTTGACGCCATGGCACTGCAACCGGAAGACGCGCTCGAAATGGCATGTGTCAACGGAGCGCACGTCGTCGGCACGCCGGGAGACTTTGGCAGGATCCAACCCGGCGCTGCAGCCGATCTGCTCGTCGTCAGTCTGAAGAGCCCTTTTGTTGCTCCGGTGCATCGGGTTCCAAGCGCGCTGGTATTCAACGCAAGCCCCGCCGACATCGTGCATGTCTTCGTTGCGGGCGAACATCTCATTGACCACGGTCGCCATCGTTCGGTCGATACCGACGAAGTCGTTGCCGCAGCGGAGGAAGCTGCTCGACGACTCTTCCAGCGAGCGGGCATTCCCACACGGCTCGGCTAACGTCGAAACGTGCCCCTCGTCGCCGCATATCACCGCCCAACCGACATCACCGAAGCGCTTGATCTCCTCGCCAGTCCTGGTCGAATTCCGCTCGCTGGCGGCACGGTGATCAACGCCGATCGCCGGCCAAGTTCCCTCGAAGCGGTCGACCTTCAGGCGCTCTCGTTGGACTCGATGTCGGTCGACGGCGATGTGATCACTCTCGGGGCGATGCTGCGACTCGATGAGGTCATGCAACTGAGCGATGACCTGCTTGCCGAGGCCGCCCGGCGCGAGCTGCCGTCGACGCTGCGGACGGTTGCAACGGTCGGAGGAACCATTGGCGCCGCCGATCCTGACAGCACCATGTTGGCCGCCCTTCTGGTGAGCGGCACCATCGTGCACTACGCGCAGGGCGAGGACCGCTCACTCGCGGAGCATCTCGCCTCACCATCAGGGCTCATCATCTCGGTGAGCCTCAGCCTCGGTGCTGCCGCTGCGTTGGAAACAACCGGGCGCACGCCGATGGACACACCGATCGTTGCAGCCGTTGGTCGCCGCTTCGGCTCGAATGTGCTGCTTGCTCTTACGGGCGTCGGCCCCCATCCCGTTCTCGTTGACGCCGCCGACCCAACACGAGACCTCGCTCCGCCCGGAGATTTCCGAGGTAGCGCCGCATACCGGCTGCACCTCGCAACCACGTTGTCGGCACGTGTGATGGAGGCGTTGGCGTGATCCCCATTTGTTTCTCTCTCAATGGCACGGAGTACTCTACCACGTGCACCCCGCACCAGTCGCTTCGGGAGGTCTTGAGATCAGCCGGCATGTTCAGCGTCCGATTCGGCTCCGACAGCGGTGAAACCGGAGCCGGCGCTGTGCTCTTCGATGGCCGTTTGGTCAGCAGCGACGTGGTGCTCGCAGCCCAAGCCGATGGTCATTCGATCATGACCGTCGAATCGCTCAACACCTCAGCCGAACTCCATCCCGTCCAGGCCGCGTTTGTCGCTGTTGGCGCCTTCCAATCGGGCTATTCCGCCGGGGCCATGGTCCTTGGAACGATTGACCTGTTGTCGCGCAATGCTGATCCAACTGAGGCCGAGATCAGAGACATGCTCTCGGGAATCCTCGACCGCGAGACGGCCTACGTGAAACCCGTTGAGGCTGTTCGACGCGCGGCAGCGCTGCTACGCGGCGAGACCGCCGAGGCATTCGGACCGCTGATCCTTCCCCCAATGACCGATGGCACCAACCCTGTGGTCTATGACGCCACTTCGGTACCGCCGGTGGCTCCGTCTGCCGTGCCGCGCCTGATCCCATCACGAGATGTGCCCGACATGGCCGTCGTCGGCCGACCTGAGATCAAAGTCGATGCCGTTCGACTTGCGAAAGGCAACCCGGCGTTCACCGATGACATCGAGTTGCGTGGCCTGCTCTACGCAAAGGTGCTGCGAAGCCCTCATGCACATGCACGCATCACCGCCATCGACGATGCCAAGGCCCTTGCCCTGCCTGGCGTTCACGCCGTCTTGCATCACCTCAACACACCGCGCGTGAAGTACGCCTCAGGCGGCCAATCATGGCCAAACCCGCACCCGCACGACCAGGTCAGCTTCGATGACACCGTTCGCCATGTCGGTGATCGAGTAGCCGTCGTTGCAGCTGATTCGATCGACATTGCAGAACAGGCATGCCGACTCATTGACGTCACCTATGAAGTACTGCCTGCAGTGTTCGACGAGCGCGAGGCGCTGCAACCAGGAGCTCCGATCGTTCACGCTGAATCCGACACCGAAGGCATTCACGATCGCGAACGCAACATCGTGCATCACATTGCCGCCCAACGCGGTGACGTCGACGCAGCAGTTGCCGGCGCTCAAGAGGCCGGCCACCACGTGTTCACCCAGACCTTCCGCGTGCATCAAGTGCAGCAATGTCCGATCGAGCCGCACATCTCAATCGCCTGGATCGACGAAGACGAGCGAATGGTTATTCGGACGGCAACTCAGGTGCCCTTCCACGCCCGGCGTATGGTGGCACCGCTGCTCGATCGCGAGATCAAAGACATCCGCGTGATTAAGCCGCGTATTGGTGGCGGCTTTGGTGCAAAGCAGGAGATGCTGATCGAAGACATCGTCGGTCACCTCGCTCAGGTCACACGACGCCCGGTCCGACTCGAACTCGATCGTTCCGAAGAGTTCATCGCGAGCCGAACGCGTCATCCACAGACCATCACGTACACGACAGTGGTGGATACCAACGGTGTTCTCGTGTCGCAGGACCTCTACATCATCGGCAACACGGGTCCCTACGGCACCCATGGGTACACCGTGCAGACCGTGTCGGGACTTCGAGGACTCACGCAGTACAACGCACCAAACAAGCGCTTTGTCTGCGATGTCGTCTATACCAATATTCCGGTGCCCGGCGCCTACCGCGGGTATGGGGCACCTCAGGCAGAGTTCGCTCTTGAAGCCCACATGGAAGACATCGCCGATGCCCTCGGGATGGACGTCATCGAGTTCAAGCGAAAGAATTGGCTCCGACTCGGTGACGAACTCAACATCGCACCCCATCTCGGTGAGCGAGCGGCATCAGAGGATGAACTCGATGAATATCCGAGGGTCATGTCGACTGGACTTGAGGAGTGTGTTGCACAGGCGCTCCGCGAGATCGAATGGCATCGACGCGACGATCCTCAATGGCGTGCTCCGGCAGATCGACCGAACATCCGGCGAGGGCTCGGCTTTGCCTACTGCATGCACGGTACGGCGATCCCATTCCTTGACATGGGCGGCTGTTCCATCAAGCTGAACGACGACGGTTCGTTCAACATGCTCATCGGTGCAACCGATCTCGGCACCGGTGCCGACACGGTGCTCGGACAGATCGCAGCCGAAGTGCTCGGTGTGCCGCTCGAAGACATCAAGGTCTACTCGAGCGATACCGATATGACGCCGTTTGATACCGGCGCCTACGCCTCATCGACGACCTACATCTCCGGCACCGCAGCGATGCGTGCGGCAGAAGCCGCCCGTAACCGAATCAAAGAGAGAGCCGCGATGTTGCTCGGCATTGAGCAGCCATGTTCGATCGAACTGCGCGACCGCCGTGCCTACGCCCCGGATGGTCGATCGGTATCGATGGCCGACATCGCCCTTGACTCACTGCACACTCAAGAACAAGAACAGATCATGGGTACGGCTTCTTATGTGTCGCCAGAATGCCCGCCGCCGTTCGCCGCCCAAGTCATCGAAGTTGAGGTCGATATCGACACGGGACAGGTCACGGTCGTGAAGATGGCAATGGCAGTCGACTGCGGCGTGGCAATTAATCCTGTCACTGCGTCAGGTCAGGTCGAAGGCGGCATGCTCCAGGCGCTCGGTTACGCGCACTGCGAGGAGTACGCCTTTGATGCCGATGGCCGAATGGTGAACGACGCCTTTGGTCCCTATCGAATTTACCGAGCAGACGAAATGCCTGAGACCACGGTGTACCTCGTCCAGACGCTTGAAGACAGTGGACCCTTTGGCGCAAAAGCCGTGGCAGAGATTCCTAAAGACGGCGTTGCTCCAGCACTTCGCAACGCGATTTTGAATGCGGTCGGCGTCCGAATGAATGAACTGCCCTTCACCCCAGAACGGGTGTGGCGCGCCATGCGCGAATTGGTTGGGTGATGGTGAGATGGCGCTCATCGCCCCTGAGTGGCTGATCACCTCGGCTGACCAACCAGCACTCGCCAACTGGGGCGTCCGTGTGGTGGGCGACCTGATTGACGACATTGGCGCCATTGACGAGCTCCGTCGCCTTTATCCAAATGATGAAGAACTCGACGCCAGCGGCCACGTGGTGCTGCCGGGCTTTGTCAATTCACACACCCATCTCTACGGCGTGCTCGCTCACGGCATTCATGTCTCTGCACCGCCCTCCGGCTTCGCCAGTTTTCTCGATGACTTCTGGTGGCCCCAGGTAGAGGACCGACTCGACATCGCCATGATCACGGCAGCAAGCGAGTGGGCATGTGCGGAGATGATTCGGTCCGGTGTCACCTCGTTCTACGACATTTGCGAAGCGCCAAACGCGCTCCCCGGCGTCCTACACGCGCAGGCGGCGGTCGTGCGCGCAACAGGCCTTCGGGCCTTGCTCAGTTTCGAAGCAACCGAGCGATCAGGGCCGGAACCTGCTCGACTCGGCATTGAGGAGAACGCTCAATTTATTGCCGCCACCATCGACGATCCATTGGTCGGTGGCGTGATGTGCTGGCACACGACGTTTACCTGCTCGCCAGCATTCATCTCATCGGCATTCGAGCGAGCTCACGACCTCGGTGCGCTCAGCCACGCGCATTGCAACGAAGGAACCAGCGAAGGGGAGCTGTGTCGCCAGGCGAACGGCATCGGCACCATGGAGTTATACGCCCAACTCGGCGTCGCTGGACCGCGCTTTCTCGCTAGCCAGTGCGTCCAACTGTCTGCTGTCGATCGAGAGGTCATTGCCGAGAGCGGCACCCGAGTGAGTCACATGCCGCTCTCGAACTGCGAAGTCGGCGGTGGCATTGCACCCGTTCCCGAACTCTTAGCAGTCGACGTTGTGCTCGGGCTTGGCAGCGACGGGTATGTGAACGACATGTTCGAAGTGATGAGGGGTGCGTTCTGGCTCCACAAGGCACGACTGCTCGACCCCGGCGTGATGCCGGCACGTACCGTGCTGGAACTCGCGACTGAGGGCGGCGCACGAGCACTTGGACTTGATCGCATCGGCCGGCTCGAACGCGGTTGGTCCGCTGATCTTCAAGTCGTAGCGCTCGACCTCCCCACCGACATCACGGCAGAGAACATCGCCGACCAGTTGGTGCTGTGGCGAAATCGCAATGACGTGCGCGATGTCATGGTTGCAGGAGAGTGGGTCATGAAGGACCGTGCCGTGCTCACGATCGATGTCGAGCGATCACGGGCACGAACTCGCGAGGAGGCGCGCCGACTGTGGGCGAAGTGAACCTCCTGCAACTTCTCGTCGCCGAGGTTGCTGCCGGGAGACGAGGAGTGCTGGCCACCGTCGTTCGAACCGATCGCTCGGTGCCTCGTCGAAGCGGCGCTCAGATGGTCGTGCTTGAAGATGGTACGCGTCATGGCACCATTGGCGGTGGCGAGATGGAGGCCCGCGTCATCGATGCCGCACTATCGGCGATGACCGATGGGCACTCCCAACTCATGACCTATCGCTTGGTCGATCCCGCCTCCGGCGACCCCGGAGTCTGCGGAGGAGAGATGGAGATTCACTTGGAGACGTATATGCCCACCTCAACCGTGGTCATCATTGGTGCTGGCCATGTGGGTCGCGCCGTCGCCGACCTCGCCCACTGGAGCGGGTTTCGACCGATCATCTGGGATGACCGTGCCGAGCAGATCCTCGACCTCCCGGACGCCGTCGAAGCCCACACAGGAGAGATCACCGACGCGCTGGCTTTAATGCCGATCGACAGCCGGACCGCAATCGTCATCGTGACTCGAAACGTAGGCCTCGATCGCTCCATCTTGCCGCCATTGCTTGCAACCCCTGCTGGTTACATCGGTCTCATGGGCAGCCAACGGCGTTGGCAGACCACGCGCGAGTTGTTGTCAACCGATGGCCTCGCCTCGAAAGACCTGCAACGGATCGTGACGCCAATCGGCCTTGAAATCGGGGCTGAAACTCCAGAAGAAATCGCGATCAGCATCCTCGCTGAGATCGTAAAGAGTCGTCGTGGGGCCTGAACGCTGCTGCGTGGTGCGCGGCGGCGGCGACCTCGCGACTGGTGTCGTGTGGCGTCTGTGGCGCGCAGGGATTCAGGTGGTCGTCACCGAACTTGCAGCACCGCTGACCATCCGACGCACGGTGGCGGTGTCAACGGCGGTAATCGCTGGCGAAATCACCGTCGAAGGTATGCGGGCTCGCAGGGTCACCACCGCCGATGAGATATCTCTCGCGCATCAGCAGGGATCGATTCCAGTCATCGTCGCTCCTTCGCTCGTTGATCTTGATGGTCTCGTCACTTTCGATGCGGTCATCGACGCGCGATTGGCGAAGTCGGCGCTTGATACGTCGCTCGATGACGCCCCTCTCGTCATTGGTCTCGGTCCTGGATTCACCGCATCGGTGAATTGTCATGCGGTGATCGAAACGCAACGCGGGCATCGTCTTGGACGAGTCATATGGTCAGGTTCGGCTGCACCGAACACCGGGACCCCTGGTGTCATCGAAGGACGCGGCACCGAACGGGTGATCCGATCGCAGGACCACGGGATCGTCCATTGGGCGTGCTCAATCGGCGACACGGTCACCGGCGGCGCGTGCATCGGTTCAGTTGACCTAGGCGATACATCGATACCCATCGTCGCTCCCTTCACCGGAGTGCTCCGAGGAGCCATCGCAGATGGAACCCGCGCGACCGCTGGCCTCAAGATTGCCGACGTCGATCCTCGCCTCGACGACTCGTCGTGGCGGCAGATTTCGGATAAGGCATTGGCGATCGGCGGCGGGGCACTCGAAGCAGTGCTCGCCGGTTGTCCGCCATGAGCGCTCCTATTCCTCTCGATCGTGTGGTGCACGCACTCAAGGTGCAACCTCGTGAATGCATCGCGCTAACGGGTGGCGGTGGAAAGACCACCACCTTGTTTGCTCTCGCCCACGGACTCCGAGGACGCGTGATTGCCACGACCACCACCAAGATGGGTGCACGCCAAACCAGCGGACTGACACCGCTGACCGACCCCAGCCGAATCGAACTGTCGATCGCACTCAGCAGCGGACCAGCGTTGGTCAACGCAGGAATTCGAGACACCAAAGCGCTTGGGGTCCAACCGAGATCGTGTGACGTCTGGTTCGCCGATGTTGACCTATGCGACTACGTCGTGATCGAAGCCGACGGGGCACGAACCCGGCCGTTCAAAGCCCCAGCGCCCCATGAACCGGTCATTCCCTCGCTCACCACACTCGCGATCTCGATCATCGGCGCCGATGCGCTCGGACGGGTGATCGCCGACCAGTGTCAGCGGCCAATGCGGGTTGCCGCACTCGCCGGATGTTCTCCGTATGAACGCCTCGAGCCCGAGCGAGCGGCTCGCGTCGTACGCCACGAACGTGGCGGCGGCAAGGGCGTACCACCAAACGCTCGCCGCGTGGTCATGATCACCAAAGTGCCCATCTCCGGCGACGATCTTGTGACCGCACAACTCGTGGATGAATTCGTTGCCCACCTCACTCCACATGTTGAGGTCATTGCCATCGAGAGATCAGCTCACGGCTACCGTGCAGCGCCATGGTGACACTCGGTATCAACATCATTCCGGATCGAACCATCGATGGAGCCGTCGCGATTGCACGTGCCGCAGAAGGGGCAGATTTCAAGGTGTGTCGCGTGTACGACGAAGGGCTCGTCACCCACGATGTCTACGTCGTCGCCGCTGCAATTCTGATGTCGACGGAGCACTTGACCGTTGGGCCGGGTATCACCAACCCGTACACCCGGCATCCAGCCCAAACCGCCGTTGCCTTGGCATCACTCGACGCGCTTGCTCCGGGACGGGTGGTGTCGGGCTTTGGTCCGGGGGGCACGCTGACGCTTGACCCGATGGGTATTGACCGACGCCAGCCTCTGGCTGCGCTGGCTGACCTCATGACGGCCTGTCGGGAGCTATGGACAGGTGCCACCGTCAGCTATGCCGGCACGACCATCGGCCTTCGTGCGGCGACACTCGGATCTGGAGCAGTCGGTATTCCGGTGTGGCTCGCCGGTCGAGGGCCCAAGGTGCTCGAACTGGGTGGCACCTTGGCCGACGGCGTCATGCTCGACTTTCTTCATGAAGCGACCTTGATGGATTCCGCAGCGCGGGTGCGCGCCGCCGGCGCCAAAGTTGGACGAGAGCCCATGCTGTCGTACTCGACGAGCGTGATCCTCAATCCTGACGACCTCGAGGCAGTACGCCCGCACATGACGTACCGGCTCGTTGATAGTCCGGCAGAGATTCGGGCGCGTATCGGCCTCGATGAGGCTTCCCGTCAACGAATTCGCGACGCCCTGACCGACGGCCTTGCCGCAGCTGCCGCGGAGGTTCGTGACGAGTGGATCATGCCGTTCGTCCTTCACGGCGACGAACACAGCGTTCGCTACCGGTTTGTTGAACTCTGCGAACGCATCGGCGCCGATGAGTTCATCCTTCCGGTCTTCGATATGCCAGATCCGTGCGAGTACGTGGACCGAGTTGGTCGCGTACTCAGCCGTTGACTACCACTTGCCACGGTCGATCAGCACCGACCTCAGCACCTCGGGTTGGTCCGTCATAATCCCATCAACCCCAAGATCGATCAGGCGACCCATCTCAATCGGATCATCGATGGTCCATACATGGACCTGCAGTCCACGGCGGTGCGCTCGATTCACCGTTGCGGGTGTAACGACCCGAACCGGACCCGAACGGACCGGCACCTGCGCCGCATGCGCAGTCGCTCCCGCCGGAAGTCCACTCACCAGACGAGCCGTTTCTCGCGGCCCAAGACTCGTGCACAAGCCCGGCCCCGCAAGTGAACGGAGCCGGCGAAGCCGTTCGTCGCTAAAGGCACCGACACACACCCGTTCGAAGCTGTTCGTCCGCTGAAGCGTCGCCAGCAGTGCCTCCACCGCTCCGTCAGATTTGCAGTCAATGTTGATACGGGCCTCGGGAAACTGCCCGAGCAAGTCCTCC
This sequence comes from Actinomycetota bacterium, assembly GCA_029978335.1. Taxonomy (GTDB): domain Bacteria; phylum Actinomycetota; class Acidimicrobiia; order Acidimicrobiales; family Ilumatobacteraceae; genus Casp-actino5. The sequence goes on along the minus strand of JAPOJQ010000013.1, from coordinate 25,566 downwards.
AACAGCGGAATCGGTTCCCGGTCAGCCACTCGAGCAGCGGCGACCTCTGCCCATGGCAATTCCGCGATCCTTCCAGGGCGTCCACACGTCCGTTCCAGATCCTCGTCGTGGAACGCAACGAGCACGCCATCAGCGGTCAAGTGCACATCGGTTTCGAGGTAGGTGTACCCAAGTTCGACGGCGTGACCAAACGCCGCCATGGTGTTCTCTGGGTGCACACCCGTTCCACCACGATGAGCGAAGGCGAGGACCCCATCCCAGTCGAGATACGGATGTCGAGCGATAGGGCGGTCAACCATCAATAACTCAAATGCTCCGGCCAGCCGCCGCCCAGTACTCATCCTTGAGCAAACGCTTGTAGAGCTTGCCCGTCGGGTGCCGAGGGAGTTCCTCCCGGAAATCGACTGAGCGAGGACATTTCACATCAGCCAGATGTTCGCGGCAGAACCGAATGAGTTCGCGCTCCAACGCGCCTGCAGCTGCAGCATCAGTAGGCATCTCAACGGGCTGCACGACCGCTTTCACCTCTTCGCCGAAGTCGTCATTTGGTACGCCGAAAACGGCGACATCAACGACCGCTTGATGTGTGATCAAGAGGTTCTCCGCTTCCTGCGGATACACGTTCACCCCGCCGGTGATGATCATGTACGCCTTGCGGTCGGTGAGATACAAAAATCCGTCAGCATCGAGGTAGCCGACATCGCCAAGGGTGCTCCACCCTTTGGGATGTCGGGATCCTTTCGTTTTCTCGGGATCGTTGTGGTACTCAAACACCGCAGACGATTCGAAATACACCGTGCCCGATTCACCTGTCGGCACCTCTTCGCCATCTTCACCAACGATGTGCAACACACAGTTGATGGGGGAGCCGACGGTGCCTGGGTGGCCAAGCCACATGTCACTGTTGCAGTAGATGAAGCCATTGCCTTCAGTGCCGGCGTAGTACTCGTGAATCACCGGACCCCACCAATCGATCATCTGACGCTTGACCGCAACTGGGCACGGCGCCGCAGCATGAACCGCAACCTCCAACGACGAGACGTCGTATCGCGAGCGAACATCGTCAGGCAGTTTGAGCATCCGGACAAACATCGTCGGCACCAACTGGCTATGCGTGATCTCATAGCGCTCAACATTCGCGAGGTAGTCCTCTGCATCGAAGTGCTCCATGAGCACCACGGTCGAACCGCAGGACTGCACCGCCATACAGAACCGCAATGGCGCAGCGTGATACATCGGCGCAGGGGAGAGATACCGCTTCGATTCATCCATCGAAAACAACAACCGAAGCAAGCCCTCAACGCCGCTGGACCATTCCTCGATCGGCGTGGGCGCAATCGTTGGCAACACACCCTTGGGACGACCGGTCGTGCCCGACGAGTACAACATGTCCATTCCTGCAATGCGGTTGTCGAGGGGCATGGTTGACGCCGAGGCCACGGCCTCCTCGTAGGAGTCATAGCCATCGATGACGCCATCGAGCATCAAGCGCAGCGACACCCCTGGTGTCTCGGCAAGAATTTCGGCGGCCTGTTCTGCCTTGTACGTCGACGTGATGAATACCGTGGCGCCACAGTCACCGATGATGTACGCGAGCTCTTCTGACGTCAGTCGCGATGATGCAGCCGTGTATATCGCTCCGGCGTAGTGACAACCCCACAACACCTCGAGGTAACGAGGGTTGTTCTCCATGCAAATCGCTACATGATCGCCCGGCTTGATGCCAGCTGCTCGCAACACGTGGCTCAGCCGATTCGCTGCAGCGTCGAGTTCAGCGAAGGTCTGCGTGAAACCTGAGCCTGCCATGATGAGTGCCGGCTTGTCAGCAAAGGTCGGAAGATGAGAGCCGATGAACATGACCCGAAACGTAGCCGCCAAGAGCCTTGGGGCTCCCAACCGGTATCGGTGAAATTCAGTTTGCGATCGTTGACGTCGACACGCCCACATCAACCTCGGGGTCAACTGCGGGCGGCAGTGGGTTCGTCGACACCCGTCGACAGACCGAATCGATGTGGTCAGCAACTCGCGTCAACACATCGTCCTCAGGTGTTCGACCCTCGGCGTCGAAGTCCTCGGCATCACCGTCAACAGCTGAGGATGGAATCGACAACGTCGCCGAAGTGGTTGACTGCTCCTCGCCTCGAAGCACCGTGCTGGCCTCGAGAAGATCCAGTCCAACGGTCACCGGAGCTACGCCAGCTGCCTGGGCAAACACCTCGGCCACTGCGAGTGCGCTCTCGCTCCCATCGAGATCCAGCAGTGGCTGACACCAGTCAGGAATCGCCGACAACTCCGCCTCGGGATCGCGGTCACTGCGTGTCACCGTGGGCACGGTGACGACAGCCGAGGTAGCGGGAACCGGATCACGATCGCGAAGCGCCGACAAAGCGACCGCCACGACTGCAGTCGCAACGATGAGCCAGCGCCAGCGCCCAAACGGCATCGTCAGGTACCCGAAGAAATCAACACGCCGAGCACCAGAGCCACCACAGACAACACGGCAGATGCAGCACCACCAAGGGCTTTGGCGGCACGCGTTGATCCATACGAGTGGATCGCTGCTGCGGCACCGGCAGCAATCGCGATCAGCACCTTGGCCAAGACAGCCACCTGGTACCCGGTCGAGGTTGAAGTGACGTCGATGACGGCGAGCGACCACATTCCTGTGAGCACCAACACCGCAAAGGCCGGCCACGCCAAGCGTCCAAACGCACGCGCCACCAGGGGCAAGGCATCGCGATGAGTCGCTCGCAGTGAGCTGACCACGCCACCGACAACAAACTGGCCGCCAACCCAGATCGAGGCGGCGAGCACGTGGAGCGATACCCGAACGGTGTCAAGGGTTGAGGCCAATTCCGTCATCGCGCTCCCTCGTTCTCGAGACCTGCAAGCACCACACTCGCAGGCAACAATCGGTCATCCATCCGCGGTCGGCCCATCAGGCTGCCACCCGTCATCGCCGTGGCGGCTGTCTCAATTGCATGTTGAAGCTCACGGATGTTTCGTGGCGGCGGAAAGTATTCGTCTTCATCAGTCACCGACACGAGGTCAACTCCATTCAACGGTGCCAACACCTCCAACACCGCCGACACCAGTTCTTCAGGTGCTGAGGCACCGGCCGTCACACCAACCACGCCATCGAGATCACCCGGGAGTTCATCAGCATCGTTGATGCGAAGCACCCTCGGGCAGCCGGCTTCAATCGCCAGGCGCTCGAGAGCTCGAGTGTTCGACGAGTTCGCGGATCCGATGATGACGACAGCGTCACAATCGGGAACCATGGCGAGGAGCGAACTCTGCCGATTCGTGGTTGCAAAGCACAAATCGCTGCGCCCCGGCATCCATACGTCGGGGAATCGCTCACGAACCCGCGTCGCCACGCCCTCCCAGTCGCGGTGGGAGAGCGTCGTCTGGGCAAGAAGCGCCACCGGTTCATCGAACATGGGAAGCGCGTCAACCTCGTCGGTCGTTTCCACCCGACTGATCGACATCGGCGCCACTGCCATCGTGCCGACAGCCTCCTCATGACCCTCGTGACCCACGTAGACGATGCGATAACCCTTTTGCGAACGAACCTTCACCTCGTGGTGGACCTTCGTCACAAGTGGACAGACCGAGTCGACGACAAAGGAGCCCCGTTCGCGAGCGGCTGCGACCACCTCAGGCGCCGAACCATGAGCAGACAGCATGATCGGTCGGCCCGGTGGCACCTCGTCAATCGAGTCAACGAAGACCACGCCGCGCTCAATGAACCGGTCAACGACGATCCGGTTGTGAACGATCTCGTGGTAGCAGTACACCGGCGGCTCAAAGGAACGGACCATCCACGCCAGCGCTTTGATGGCCATCTCAACTCCGGCGCAGAATCCTCGAGGTTCGGCGAGCAACACGCGTTCGACCGGCATGGTGGCTGCAGGTTATCCGGCCACAGCCCCGGGGTAGCCTCGCCGTCGCTAATGAAGAGGTCTACCGCCACGCTCAACGAGGAATCACCGATCGTCATCGACGTCACGGTGGGTTCTCCCGCGCACCGTGCCGGAATCCTCCCAGGGGACGTCATCGTGTCCATCGATGGGCAACGCCCGCGTGATGTCATCGAGTGGCGGTGGGCAACCGACGTTGCCGATCCGACAGTTGAAGTGCGTCGCCACACCGGCGAATTTGAGATCGAGATCCCCAAGCGCGAGGGCGAATCGATTGGTATCGATGTGCACTCAGCCGTCTTCGATCGGGTACGCACGTGCGACAACCATTGCGAATTCTGCTTCATCCACCAGTTGCCCAAAGGCATGCGGCGCAGCCTCTATCTCAAAGACGACGACTATCGCCTGAGCTTTCTTTACGGCAATTTCACGACGTTGACCAGATTCACCGAGGCGGATCTCGAACGCGTCATCGACGAGCACCTCTCACCGCTGCACGTCAGCATCCATGCAATTGATCCTGAGGCCCGCAACATGATGCTGCGCAATCGTCGGGGAGCGATGAGTTTGCGTTGGCTCCGTGCCCTTCTCGACGCGGGAATCGAAGTTCGGGGACAGATCGTGGTGTGCCCCGGCCTCAACGATGGTGACGTCTTGGAGCGAACGATGCTCGGCATCGCCGACAACTTCGCCGATCTGACATCGGTTGCCGTCGTTCCTCTTGGGGTGTCCAAGTTCAACCCAGAGTCGAGGATGCGACCGCACACGATGGGCGAGGCACGAGCGGTGCTGCAGACGGTCGATGAGTGGCAGCAGATCTTCCTCACCGTGAGCGGCAGACGCATGGTGTTCGCAGCCGATGAGTACTACTTATTGGCGGATCGCACCTTTCCGGTCCTCGACACCTATGAAGGCTGCCCAATGCACGAAGACGGCATCGGCATGGCAAGAACCTTTGAAGCTGAATTCAACGGTGAGGTCGAGTCGACAACGTCGCCGGTGCGGGGCTTTTTCGCCGCCGTCGACGGACCTCAGCGGCCACCCGCCAACCCCGCTGCATACACGGGCCTTCGCGCCGAACCGGTTCGACTCACCCGGCGGTCCGTGGGGCCAACCAACTCATCGGGCATCACCGTTGTGACCGGCACGCTGGGTGCTGCCGTATTGACGCCACTCGTAGCGAGCCTTGGATATGACAACATCGAGATCCTGGCCATTGAGAACCGGTTCTTTGGTGGGAACACGGGTGTGACCGGGCTGATGACCGGGGCCGATCTCAGCCGACAGCTCGCCGATGCCCCACTCGATCGCAGGTACCTTCTTCCCGATGTCTGTCTCAGCGACGACGGCGTGTTTCTCGATGGGATGAGCGTCGAGGACCTGCCAGTACCGGTAGACATCATCCCAACTGACGGACATTCCCTTCGACGCGCTCTGGAGGGTGCCCGATGACCGATGAGCATGACATCACCCACGACAGCGACGCTGAACGTGGGCCCGACCACTCGCCGCTGCCCCCACCGGCGGTCGTCATCGTCGGTCGACCCAACGTAGGCAAGAGCACGCTCTTCAACCGGATCGTCGGCGAACAAGCCGCAATTGTTGAAGACCGTCCCGGGATTACACGAGACCGCAAGGAACTCGATGCCGAGTGGCTCGGTGTGCCATTCCGTGTCATCGATACGGGCGGATGGATGCCAGGAGGCAATGAGCTCGATGCCAAGGTGAGTCGACAGGTTGAAGCCGCTGTTCGCGAGGCCGACCTCGTGCTCTTTGTCGTGGACGCAAGCGTTGGCACCGTCAGCGATGACGATGCCATCGCCAACTGGCTTCGTCGCGTGGAAGTGCCCGTGCTCGTGGTAGCCAACAAAGCCGACAATGACCACCGCGAACGCGAGCTGTGGGATTTCCTCTCGCTCGGGCTTGGTGATCCGGTGCCGGTGAGCGCCCTACACGGTCGACGTGCAGGCGATCTCCTCGACGTCGTGCTCGAACGGCTCGGCGATCGAGCGGTCGTTCCAGAACCTGAGTCCCAGCCGTGGCTGGACGATGAGGCTCCAACGTCAGCGCCAGATGCACCGCGCGTCGCCATCGTTGGTCGGCCCAATGTCGGTAAGTCGACGCTGTTCAACCGTCTCGTCGGGGAGGATCGCTCGGTGGTGCACGACATGGCGGGCACCACTCGTGATGCGGTCGATACCCTCGTTGAAACCCCTGATGGCCCGATCGTGTTCGTCGATACCGCAGGTATGCGTCGCCGGGCAAAAATCGACGACAGCGCTGAGTACTACTCGATGGTGCGAGCGCTGCGGGCCATTGACGATGCCGACATCGCGATCCTCGTGATTGACGCGACCGAAGGGGTCACCGGACAAGACCAACGGCTCGCCGAACGAGTTGATGCTGCAGGTTGTCCCATCGTGGTGCTGCTCAACAAGTGGGAGATCATCGACGACACCGAGGTGCGTGAACAGCGTCGAAGCGAGGTCGCTCGCCGCCTCGCCTTCCTAGGCGACTCGCCGGTTCTGGCCGTATCGGCGCTCACCGGCAAGGGCGTTCACCGCCTGCGCCCACTGCTCACCGAGGCGGTCGAGCAGTATCACCGTCGAGTACCGACTCGTGATGTGAACCGCGTCATCGCGGCCGCCCAGCAGGCACAGCCCGCCGGAGGCGGCGCCAAAGTGCTGTACGCCGTCCAGGGAGCGACCGATCCACCTACCTTCACCTTGTTCGTGAACCGCGAACTGCCCTCACACCACGTGCGTTACCTCGAACGACGCATTCGCGAGGAGTTCGGTTTTGGAGCCACACCAATCAAGATTCGGATTCGAAAGAAGCAGGGCTGAGATGCCGTGGTGTGAACCATGTTCAAAGTACTGGACCCCATCTGCGATGCGATCTGACGGAACGTGCCCAACGTGTGGTCGCGACATTGCCGAGGATCACGAACGGTCGGCGTCTGCATCTGAGGACGAGCGGACACCGTGGCACTTCAAACTGCTCGTTGTTGCGCTGATCGCTTACCTCACGTGGCGGATCGTCGACCTCTTCGTCTGAACGTCCTCGGCGGCCGTTAGCATCGCCGACACATATGCGGGCTGTGGCGCAGCTTGGTTAGCGCGCTTGTCTGGGGGACAAGAGGTCCCGAGTTCGAATCTCGGCAGCCCGACCACGGGTGCAGCCCTCCACGCGGAGGGCTGCATCACTGCGGTGCTACGGTCCGCGCATGATCGTGTCGCCGCTTACCGGCCGATTCGGCGCTGACGTCACCGATATCGACCTTTCCCGCCCGCTTGATCCGGATGAACTCCGAGGTATCGAAGCAGCGTTCGCGCAGCACCAGGTGCTGAGTTTCCGTGACCAAGTCCTCAGCATCGACGAGTTTGAGGCATTCGCTCTCCAGTTCGGCACCTTCGGCGACACGCCCTACATCACGCCAATGGACGGTCACCCCGATGTCCTGCGGCTCCTGCGGCAACCTGACGAGCAAGGCCCGCTCTTTGGCAGCGGCTGGCACAGCGATTGGAGTTTCCAGGAACAGCCGCCGTCCGCGACGCTGCTCTATGGCGTTGACATTCCGCCGTACGGCGGCGATACGGCGTTCATCAGCCAAACCGCAGCGTTTGCGGCACTGTCGCCGGCCATGCAGTCGCTCCTGCGTGGACTGAACGGCGTGCACTCGGCACGGCGGTCATACGGGCCGCGCGGAACCTTCGGCCAATCCGATCCGAATCGTTCAATGGACATCAAAGGCGACGAATCAGCCTTGCGCACCCTGTGTCATCCCATGGTGCGGGTCCATCCGATAACAGGCGTCGAATCGCTCTTCGTCAACGAGGTCTACACGATCGGCATCGACGGAATGGCGGACGACGAGGCGCATGCCATCCTTGAGTTCTTGTTCCGCCACAGTCGAAAGATCGATTTCTCCTGCCGAGTTCGATGGCAAAAGGGAACGTTGACCATGTGGGACAACCGAGTCACACAGCACTACGCGATCGATGATTACGCCGGCTTCCGGCGCGAAATGTGGCGCATCACGTTGGCCGGGGAGCAGCCGCAATGATCGAGCCACGCCTCGATGTCGTCCATACCGGAATCGACTTTGGTGAAGGGCCACGCTGGCACGACAACCAACTGTGGTTCAGCGACTTCTACCGGCACGGGGTCTTCACGCTCAGCTCCGATGGCATTGAAACCCGTCGATGGACCGTTGACGGCCGACCGTCAGGGCTGGGATGGATGCCCGATGGCACCATGCTCATCGTCTCAATGGCCGATCGATCCGTACTGCGTGCCAATGGCGACTCACTCGTCACTCACGCAGACCTGAGCAGTGTTTCCACCCATGACTGCAATGACCTTGTCGTCGGACCAGACGGAACGGCGTATGTATCGATCTTCGGATTTGACCTGCACGGCGATCCACCTGATGAGCCACGTCCCACACATCTCGTGGTCGTCGCCCCTGATGGTTCGATTCGCATCACCGATGACGAGCTCTGGTTTCCCAACGGTGCGGTCGTCACGCCCGATGGGTCGACGTTGATCGTGGGGGAGTCGTTTGGCCGTCGCTACAGCGCGTATCGCATCGACGAATCAGGGATGCCCGTCGATCGTCGACTCTGGGCCGATCTTGGCGATCGGGTACCCGACGGTTGTTGCCTCGACGCCGAAGGAGCAATTTGGTTTGCTGATCCTGTGAATCGGGCCGTCACACGGGTTGCCGAAGGGGGAGAGATCCTCGATGAAATCGCAACCGACCGCTCAGCGGTGGCGTGCGCACTCGGGGGAGAGGACCGGCGGACGCTCTACGTGCTGACATCAAAGGGCACGTCCCCGAGTCGCGTGGCGGGAACCGCTACCGGTCGGATTGAAGTGGCGCGCGTCGACGTTCCGGGCGCTGGACTGCCGTAATCGATGTGCGGCCGTTTTGTCCAGACGACCCGACCCGAGGTCCTGGCCGAGTTGTTTGACATCACCGTCACTGACCTGAGCGTCGATGATCTTTCCCCGAGGTACAACATTGCGCCCTCAGCCTCGGTCGCGGTGATCGAAGCTGACGGTACTGCTCGTTGCCTTGTCACACGTCGTTGGGGCCTGGTGCCGAGATGGGCGAAAGATCCGTCAATCGCTGCACGCCTATCGAATGCTCGAAGCGAAACGGCGTGGGATCGGCCGTCATTTCGAGATTCGATGCGACACGGTCGCTGTCTCGTTCCCATCGATGGGTTCTACGAGTGGGCGCCGGCAACACCCGACGGTCCCCGCACCGCCAGCGGCCGCCCCGCCAAACGGCCACATCTCTTTCGATCCGCGAGCAACGCTCCGCTACTGCTCGCCGGGATTGGTGCCGATTGGTCAGGTCCAGACCATGGCGGTGCGCTGCGGACCGTGTGTCTGTTGACCACCTCAGCCAATGAGCTCATGGCCCCGATTCACGATCGGATGCCGGTCATCATCGATCGAGAGATGGCCGAGGTGTGGCTGCACGCTGCGCCGGGCGAAGCGCGCGATCTCCTCGACCATCTCCTACAGCCGGCATCGGTAGCGACCCTGACCGAATACGAAGTTGGCGTCGAGGTCAACGACGCCCGCAACGAAAGCCCAGAGCTCATCACTGCGGTAACAGACCATCCGCCTACGACATTGTTCTGAAGGCGGACCTCAGTCGACAAGCGCCTGATAGACGAGCTGCTTCAACAGCGGTCGAATTGGATGCGTGCTCGACGGCATCAACTGAGTGAGGAACACCACTGCGAGGTCCTCAACCGGGTCAACCCAGAACGCGGTGCTTGCCGCGCCGCCCCAGGCCATTTCGCCGACGGATGACGGAACCTTGTTCTCAGCGGGATCGATCACGACGGAGAAGCCGAGACCAAATCCCATGCCCGTGAACGTCGACTCGGCGAATAGCGGGCGACCGATCGTCTCGAGATCGACACCGCCGGGCAGGTGGTTCGAGCCCATGTAGTCGACGGTGTGTCGCCCGAGAATTCGCTCACCTTCGAAGGCACCACCACCGAGGAGCATCTGACAGAACCGGAGGTAGTCCGATGCCGTGCCGTAGAGACCGCCACCGCCCGAGAGCATCTTGGGGCGAAGCGGTCGGATGAGGAATTCTGGTGCGCGAACTGCCTTACCGTCAGTTGGGTGCGGGACATACAGCGCAGCCAAGCGATCCGCTGACGCGTCAGGCAGGTGAAAGGTGGTGTCGTTCATCCCGAGGGGATCGAGAATCCGAGTTCGGAAGAAGGTTTCAAGGTCGCAGCCGGCAACGACTTCAACTACCCGTCCGAGCACATCGGTCGAGATGCCGTAGTTCCATTCCGTTCCGGGCTGGAACACCAATGGCAATGATGCCCAACGGTCGCAGCATTGAGCGAGGTCGAGGTCCTCGGGCTGCCCCCATTCGAAGCCAGCTGCTCGGTACATCGCATCGACCGCATGGGTGTTGTGAAAGCCGTAGGTAAGACCAGACATATGCGTGAGCAGATGCCAGATCAACATCGGTTCGGTCTGCGGTTCGGTAACCGGACGTTGGATCGAGCCCGAGCGATAGACACGTGTATCAGCGAATGACGGGATATATGCCGCCACGGGGTCCTTCAACTGCAAGCGGCCCTCTTCGAGCAGCATCATCGCTGCCACTGAGGTGATCGGCTTGGTCATGGAATACAGGCGCACAATCGTGTCGTCATCGAAGGCGCGACCTGCTTCGAGATCGCGCATCCCGTAGGTCCTTTGATGGACGAGTTGGCCGTGTCGCTGGATCAGCACCTGCCAGCCAGCAAGGCGACCGTCGTCGACGTATTTGGCGAAGTGATCATCGATTCGAGATAACCGAGTCGGGTCGATTCCAAGTGAACTCATCCAACTACCTCCGTGTCATGGCCCGCAGCGCGCAAGGCGTGTCTGATCGCGGCCGCAGCACTCTCAAGCGAGGATCGTTCGACCGACATCGCCGCGTTCGCGAATGAAAGTTGACCCATGTCATTCGTGGGGATCACGTGCACATGGGTGTGCGGCACTTCATACCCAGCGACGATGAGTCCTACCCGTTCAGGGGCGAATGCAGCACGTTGGGCGCTCGCAATGTGGTGGGCAACGGCGAATAGATGTGCCGCATCGGCTGGGCCAAGATCAACCCAGTGATCAATCTCCGCTACCGGAATCACCAGCACATGACCGTGCGCCATGGGGTTGATCGACATGAATGCTGCGCATCGTTCATCCCGCCAGACAAATGTTCCTGGAATCTCCCCGTTGAGGATTCTGGTGAAGACGGTTGGCATGTGAGGAGCGTACGCTCCGGACGTGCCAAGAGATAAGGCGGGGAGCGAGCGCCCAACACTGCTGAGCGGTCTGTGGACATGGCCGAACCTCATTACCGCGCTACGTCTCGCGTGTCTTCCGGTGTTCGTGTGGGTCCTCTTTGGACTCGAGAACCGCCACATCGCGGCGTGGATGCTCGGTGGACTTGGCGCAACCGATTGGGTCGATGGCTACGTCGCTCGTCGGCTGAACCAAACGAGTGAATTCGGCAAGGTGTTTGATCCAACGGTCGACCGGCTGCTCTTCGTTGTCGGCATCGTGTCACTCATCATCGATGGCTCTGCACCGGTCTGGTTCTCCATTGCAGTACTCGTTCGAGAAGTGCTGGTCGGCGCAACGATGGTCATCGCTACGGTGGCCTTCTCTATGGAGCGATTTGATGTCACGTGGTGGGGCAAGACCGCCACATTTTTGCTGATGTTTGCCTTCCCCGGATTCCTCATGGGTGCAAGCAACATGCCCATCGCATCAGCATTCGAGGTGGCGGCGTGGATCCTTGGTCCGCCCGGGCTCATCCTCAGCTGGTACACCGCTGTGGCGTACGTACCTGCCGTGCGAGCCGGCATCCGATCAGGACGATCGCACTGACCTGCACCAGCGTGCGAGCAGCGACTCGCGGCGGCTACGGTTGTTTCCTATGGAGATCCCCGGCGACCTCAGGTACACCAATGATCATGAGTGGGTCCGTGTAGGTGACGATGGGATCGTGCGCATCGGTGTGACCGACTATGCCCAAGATGCCCTCGGCGACGTGGTGTTCGTCGAACTTCCCACAGTCGGGGCTGAATTCGGCGGGGGAGCGGTCTGCGGGGAGATCGAAAGCACGAAGTCGGTATCCGAGGTTTACTCACCGCTCGAAGGCGTGGTGACCGCCGTCAATCAGGCGATCGTTGATGATCCGTCGCTGGTCAATTCCGATCCGTACGATTCGGGCTGGATCCTGGAACTGCGTATTGGAGATCCATCGACGTTGGATGCACTTCTCGACGCCGATGCCTACCGATCCATGACCGAGGGCTGAACAAGATGTCGTACGTGTTCTGCAACCAGTGCGGACATCGGAATCCCCCCGAGAGCAATTTCTGCTCCAGTTGTGGGGCCCCACTCGATGTACTCGATGACCGAACGGTGACGTTGATCACGGTTGACCCTCTGCAAGATGCCGCTGGCCACGCCGATGACATCAATGTACCCCTCGGCGAGCTCTCCAAAGGCATCGGTGTGCTCATTGTGCGATCAGGCGGGCTTGCCGGAGCACGGTTTGCGCTCGACACCGACACCACGAGAATCGGACGTCACCCCGACTCCGAGATCGTTCTCGACGACATCACCGTCTCACGTCGACATGCCGAAATTCTTCGTCGGAATGACGATTACGAAGTGCTCGATTCCGGTTCCTTGAATGGCACCTACGTCAATCAAGAGCGCATCGAAGCCGCCGTGCTTCGGCACGGTGACGAGGTGCAGATCGGCAAGTTCCGCTTGGTCTTTTTTGAGCGTTCGGATGGCTGAAACCCAAGCCGATTACCTGACCATTGGCGAAGTTCTCGGCATGTTGGTCGAAGAGTTTCCTGAGGTGACGATCTCCAAGATCAGATTCTTGGAGAGCCAGGGCTTGATCGCGCCGGAGCGAACCTCGTCGGGTTACCGACGCTTTCATGACACCGATGTCGAACTGCTGCGCGTCATCCTTACCGAACAGCGCGAGAATTATCTTCCGCTTCGCGTGATTCGCGACCGGATTGCATCGGGTGAAATCGATCCATCGGGAGAGATGAGCCGACCGCACGGCGTTGAGCGGCCGTCGGTGGTGCCGGCATCGCCGTTGCCAGCTGAGTCGCGGCCACTGAGCGTGACGCAACATCCTTCGAGTACTGGCGCCGCGAGCACGGCGCGCCGGCCACCAACGCCTGAACGTGGCCCTCAACACGGTGACGCTCAACTCCTGCCGGGTGTCATTCTCGGTAGAGACGAGTTCCGCTCGATGACAGGGCTCACCGAGACTGAACTGTCCGACCTCGAGTCATTCGGCATCGTCAAAAGTCGTCATTCGTCGGGACCATCGACCTACGGCGAGAACGAAGTGATCATCGCACGGTCAGCCCGGACACTGCTTCGCAGCGGCATTGACGCACGCCACCTTCGTGCTTGGCGCACTGCTGCTGAGCGCGAAGCGTCGCTCATCGAACAGGTCATCTCTCCACACCTCCGACACGGCGACGCAAGCCAACGAGCGAAACTCGCAAGCAAGGCTCGAGAACTCTCCGAGGCGGGTGCCCGCCTCCGCGCCGCATTTGTCGATACGGCGCTGCGCGACCTGCTCTAACCAACTCGACTATCGAGTGACGATCAGCGATTTCCCCGATCGACTCTGGCGATAGGGTCGGGGAGGTGAGTCAGATGGAGATCGTCGGCGTCAGGGTAGAGCTCCCGGCAAACACGCCAATGGTGCTGCTGCAAGAGCGCGGTGAGGCTCGCCGGTTACTACCGATCTACATCGGTAATCCCGAAGCGGCTGCGATCCACTCCGCCCTTGAGGGCATCGAGCCGCCGCGACCATTGACCCATGACCTCATCATCGACATGGTTGAGGCCCTCAACGCGACCGTTGACCGAGTGACCATCACCGAGGTGCGCGATCACACCTACTTCGCCGAGCTGTCGATCACATCCGCCACCGGGGAGACACTCACGGTGCCGTGTCGACCTTCTGATGGTTGCGCTATCGCTCTTCGTTGTGGGGCAATGATCGAAGCCGTTGACGATGTACTCGAAGCGGCAGGTCGACCACCGGTTGATGACGAGCCAGAGTCGGACGACATCATCGACGAGTTCCATGATTTCTTGGAAAACGTCAACCCCGAAGACTTTGGCCAATCCTGACCGGTTGACGCCGCGCGGCACAGTCCGTAGATTGTCACCCTGTCGTAGTTACGACCGTGTAATCCCGTGTTGCCCTCGAAAGGATGCCCATGCCCCATCTCGCCGATCACCCCGACATTGATGGGTACAGCGGACGCCAAGCGGCCGCCGTCGTTGGCATCAGCTACCGGCAACTCGACTACTGGGCACGTACTGACCTCATTCGGCCGTCCTTGCTCGATGCAGCGGGGAGCGGCTCACGTCGTCGGTACAGCTACCAAGACCTTCTCGAACTGCGGGTCATCAAGTCGCTGCTCGATGCAGGTATCCGACTCGAGTCCGTTCGGGAGGTGTTTGCCTATCTGCGCGAGCACGTGGCGTCCGATATCTCGTCCGCTCATCTCGTGATCAGTGGGCAGTCGGTGGTGCTCGCCCACGACGACCAACTCATCGATGTGCTTCGCCAGGGCCAAGGCGTGCTGAACGTGTTGTCGCTTGAAGGCGTGCGCGACGACGTTGACGCTCAACTGGTACCGCTCATGAGCAATGAGGGACCCGAGGCGGTCGCACTCTGAATCGTCGTTCACCACTCGACGCCGCTCATCGCGAACTCGGCGCCAAATTCGCTGAGTTCGGGGGGTGGGATATGCCTCTTGAATACGAAGGCACCCTTGCTGAGCATCGAGCCTGTCGCGAGTTGACCGCCATCTTCGATGTGTCGCACCTCGGTACCGTTCGCATTACAGATCCAGACGAGGTCGCCAGGGTTGGTTCAGTACTCACCAACGACCTGTCCAAGATCCACCCTGGCCGAGCCCAGTACACCCACCTCCTCGACGATGACGGTTCGGTGCTCGATGACATCATCGTGTGGTGGCTGCCCGATGGCACCTTGGATGTCATGCCGAATGCGTCCAACACCTCACGTGTGATCGAGGCCCTCGGTGGACGTGACGTCACTGCTGAGCGCGCGGTCATCGCGGTGCAAGGGCCCACCGCTCGTGCGATCCTCCAACGTTTGATGCCTGACGCGGCAGCAGTCGGCCGGTTCGACGTCGCCTTCATGACGATCGATGGAATCGCCGTCACGGTTGCTGGCACGGGCTACACCGGAGAAGACGGAATCGAAATTGCGGTGCCATCTGCCAACGCTCCAACCATCTGGAGTCAATTCATCGATGCTGGGGCGACGCCGGCAGGCCTTGGTGCACGCGACACGCTTCGGCTCGAGGCCGGATTACCACTCCACGGCCATGAGCTTGGACCGGGCATCACCCCGTTACAGGCCGGTCTCGGATGGGTCCTCGCCACCGACGGGAGGTACCGCGGCGCATCGGCAATTGAGCGAGAGCGCGCCGCCGGGCTCCAACGCCGGTTACGCGGTATCAGTACCGAAGGTCGCCGTCCGCCGCGTGAAGGGAACGCCGTCTTCGCCGATGGTGTGATGGTGGCGACGGTGACGTCTGGCAACTATTCACCGACACTCGGTCACGGTATTGCGATGGCGTTTCTCCCGCCCGAGTGCGCAATTGGTGACGCGATTGAAGTCGATGTGCGCGGCACGCGCTTGCCGGGAGTAGTGGTCGCCCTCCCATTCCTTCGTCGCTGAGGTCAGCGACGGGTTCCCGCAACCTTTTTCGCCGGAGCCTTCTTCACCGCCATCTTCTTCGCCGGAGCCTTCTTCGCTGGTGCCTTCTTTGCGGGCGCCTTCTTGCCACCAGCCGCCTTGGTAGCAGCCTGCTTCTTTGGGGTACCCGATGCTGCAGATGTCGATGCAGGCGTTGCGGCGTTTGATGGCGCCGGGCGTTGACCAAACATCCCTGCCGCCCCTTGGGCGAGCATCAGCAGCGGACCCATGCCATCGGCAAGTCGCTGCACCGATGCAAGAGCTGCTGCCAGTTGGCGGCCAGCATCTTCTGGTGCATCATCAAGCACCGACCCGATGAACTGTGCGGCCCGTGCAAGTTGCGGCACAGCTTGCCGAATCGGTTCCTCGATCTCGTCGAGTAGCGCCACCATTCGCTGCGCCACTTGAGCAACCCGACGCACCTCGGCAATCATCTCATCGAGATGCTGCTGCGCCTCAATGCGTCGTTGATTGATCTGACCAGCCGCGCGCATCCCGTTTGACACCGGCCCGGCGAGGAGATTGATGAGTTCGGAGATCAGCTCGGTTCGGTCGTCGCTGGAAGATGCCATGGCGACACGCTAGTTGCGTCCTATTGCGGCGTAGACCTCGAGCGGCTCACAAGTGCAGACCAAATTTCGATCGCCCGCGGCTGCATCGATGCGCGATACCGGCGGGAAATACTTGTCCGACACCAGATCTGCAATCGGGTAGGCGCCCATTTCTCGTGAATACGCCCGGTCCCATCCACCTAGGAGATCGACGGCCGTATGCGGTGCATGCCGAAGTGGACTGTCTTCGACAGTCCACTCACCGTCGCTGATGCGCTGGATCTCTGCACGAATCGAGATCATCGCAGTGACGAAACGATCGAGTTCCGCCAGTGACTCGCTCTCCGTCGGCTCGATCATCAACGTGCCCGCCACGGGGAACGACACCGTCGGTGCATGAAAGCCATGGTCTATCAGGCGCTTAGCGATGTCATCTACGGTGACGCCCGTTGCTTTAGTGATCGGTCGAATGTCGAGAATGCATTCGTGGGCGACCCGGCCATTTTCATCGGTGTAGAGCACCGGGTAGTGGGCGCTCAGCCGCGTCGCCACATAGTTGGCCGCCACGATCGCAATCTCAGTCGCTCGCCGCAGTCCATCGGCACCCATCATTCGGGCATAGACCCACGGAATTGGCAAGATGCCTGCCGATCCATGAGGAGCTGCCGACACTGGGCCGAGTACGGATGAACCACGACCAATCGGATCACCGGGAAGGAATGGTGCAAGGTGAGCGGCTACTGCAACTGGACCCACCCCGGGACCACCGCCACCGTGTGGGATACAGAAGGTCTTGTGCAAGTTGAGGTGGCTCACGTCAGCGCCAAACGCTCCGGGACGAGCGAGACCAACCAGCGCATTGAGATTGGCGCCGTCAACATAGACCTGGCCCCCAGCTTCGTGGATGAGATCACAAATCGTGCGTATTCCCCGCTCAAAGACGCCGTGCGTCGAGGGGTACGTCACCATGATGGCGGCAAGCGCCGAGCCGACTTCGTCGATCTTGTGGCGAAGGTCGTTGAGATCGACGTCGCCACGATCGTCGCATGCGACCACCACGACCCGCATCCCAGCCATCACCGCGCTCGCAGCATTCGTGCCATGTGCGCTCGATGGAATCAGACACACATCGCGATGCTCGTCGCCCCGGCTGCGGTGATAGGCACGAATCGCGAGGAGTCCAGCGAACTCTCCTTGACTCCCTGCATTTGGTTGCACGCTCACCGCGGCGTAGCCCGTCACCTCGGCGAGCATCGACTCGAGTTCGCCAACGAGACGACGGTAGCCCTCGGATTGTTCGGCAGGGGAGAAGGGGTGCAGCGAAGCAAATTCAGGCCACGTGATGGGTTCCATCTCCGTCGTCGCGTTCAATTTCATCGTGCATGAACCGAGCGGAATCATCGTTCGGTCGAGTGCAAGGTCGCGATCCGACAGTCGGCGGAGGTAACGCAACATTTCATGCTCAGTTTGATATCGATGGAACGGAGCTTGGTGGAGAATTTCGTCATGACGTAACTGATCCTGCGGGATGAGGTACGGAGCATTCGACATGTGCTCTGCCTCATGTGCGCCGAATACCTCGAGCACGCCAGTGAGCATCTCGTCATTCGTCGTTTCGTCAAATGTGAATGACACAGCGTGATCGTCCACACGTCGCAGGTTGATGCCGCGCATCACCGCATCGGCCAACACCGCATCGGCGTCAACGCCATCGATGCACACCGTGTCAAAGAGCGAGGAGTGGCGCACCAAGCGACCCGATGCGCTCAACGACCTGGCGGCCCGCGCCGCATACGTTGCCACCCGCTCCGCAATGGAGCGGAGCCCAACAGGTCCATGCCAGCAGGCGTAGAGCCCTGCGATGTTGGCGAGCAGCACCTGCGCGGTGCAGATGTTCGACGTCGCCTTTTCCCTACGGATGTGTTGCTCCCGCGTCTGCAATGCCAGCCGCAGCGCCGGTCGCCCAGAGGCGTCAGCGCTGACCCCGACGATTCGACCAGGTAGCGATCTCGCCAGTTCGGAGCGCACTGCCATAAATGCGGCATGGGGACCACCAAAGCCCATGGGCACCCCGAAGCGCTGCGCCGATCCAATCGCAATGTCGGCTCCAATCGATCCGGCCGACGCCAACAGCACTGCAGCGAGGGGGTCAATAGCGACCGCCACCACGACATCGGCCCCATGTGCTCGCCCGATGACCTCACTCCAATCGACAACGAGACCGGTCGAGGTCGGCACGCTCACGAGCAATCCAAACACCGAACACGGTTCCATTGCGTCAAAGTCGCTGATCGACCCAACGACGAGATCTACACCCACCGGTTCAGCACGGGTACGCAACACATTGATCGTCTGGGGATGGGTGTCCTCGTGAACGAAGAACACCGCGCCCTTCGCCCGCGATGATCGGCGAGCGACCGTCATCGCCTCGGCGGCAGCCGTAGCCTCGTCGAGCAGTGATGCATTCGTCACCGGCAGTCCGGTGAGCTCAGTGACGAGCGTCTGGAAGTTGATGAGTGCCTCGAGACGACCTTGTGAGATCTCGGGTTGGTACGGCGTATATGCCGTGTACCACGCAGGGTTTTCGAGCACGTTGCGCCGGATCACCGGCGGCATGATGGTGTTGGTGTAACCCATGCCAATCAGTGACGTCATCACCCGATTGGCCGAAGCAATCGAACGCAACTCATCGAGCACCGCTGACTCATCGAGCGCTGGCGGCAGATCGAGAGGGCGGTCGACCCGGATATCAGCGGGCACGGTTTGGTCGATGAGTTCGGCCACCGATGCCACACCAATGGCGCTCAGCATCTGTTCGACGTCGCCCGCTGACGGACCGATATGGCGATCGGCAAATCCGCTCGAGTGCGATTCGTGCAGTGTCATGTGGGAACCTCCGGCTCTCGTCGTCTGGTTCCCCCGCTGTCATCTGCACCTGAGAGTTTCACCGACAAGGTCGGCTTTCCCCGTGGGCGAGCCCGAGGGCTGCTTTCCAGCGTCGCCACACCAGTCGGTCCGTTGGCCTGAGAGATTCCGGGGAGGTTGCTCCTTCGGCGTCCCGAGGGACTCTCCCGAGTGGTGAATACGGCGATTCCTATGTGGATCGAACGTTAGACGACACGGAAGGTCGTTGGCGGCTTCTCGGGGTACAAGATGATGATTCGATCCATTCCCGCCGCCTGCATTGCCCGATGATCAGGATGGTCAGGATCTTCGATGCCATCGCTCCACGGCACGTAGGTCGTCCAGGTGAACGGGCGATCATCAACCGCACTTCGACATGCCGCAAGAAACTCATCGCGCCGTGGATGGCGCCAGGCCACATTGATGCCATCGGCGACCCGGCCCGCGATCGAGGAAAGGCGAACGCTGTTGACCCCCACAATTCGCTGCGGCAGATGCATCGGTCGGAGGAAGGTCGGCATCGCTGAAGCCTCAGTACGCCAGATTCGATCGCAGAGCGCACATAACGCCTCAAGCCGGTCGTGGCGCCGCTCCATCGATGGCTCGATTCGCGCCCCCACCATCTGCTGCTCCCATGCAAACGAACTCGACGGCGAGGTCCCGGCACCGATCCCAAACCAGAAGCGTCGCCGTGAGATCTCAGCGATAGTGGCAGCGGCGACCGCTGACACACCGATCTCGCGGTTCCACACGTTGACGACGAGCGAACCCAGTTCGATTCGTTCGGTGACCGCCGCTAACGCCCCAAGCCACGCGATTGCATCAAATGACTGATCGCCACCCATCGATCTGCCCGCAAGGTGATCAACCACCCACACCGCCCCGTAGCCAGCCGTTTCCGCAGCCAAGGCCGCATCGCGAAGACGACCCCAGTCAGCATGACCGCTGGTGAATTGGACGTCGAGTATCGGGGCCATCACCGGGAGACTACGAGCAGCCTCTTGTGCTCACTCCTGCAACGCAGCGTCAGCCTCGACCACCGTCGACTCATCAGCGGGCGCCATCGGATCGACCGGAGCGTCGGCTGCGGTCTCACTCATGACGAGCGGCTCGGTGAGATGGCAGGCGTCAACCGCCTTGATGATCGGATACGGGTTCACGGCAGCGCCACCACCGGGGTGCACCTCGAAGTGCAGGTGAGCGGTGCCAGCATTACCCGTTGAACCGACCGTGCCGATGACCTGACCAGCGGTGACGGCCACGCCCTCGGCAATGCCTTCAGCGAAGGTATCGAGGTGTGCGTAGAAGAAGTATGTGCCATCGGCCATCGTCAGGCGGAGTCCATTTCCTGCCAAGGTGCCAGGAGCGTCGCGGTACACCTTGGTGATCGTGCCATCGGCAACGGCGTAGAGGAGCTTGCCGCGAGCGGCGATGACATCAACGCCGAGGTGGAGACGACCGCCCGAGCGAGCGTCATGCCACGTATCAGTGAAACCGCAGGCACCCTGCACAGGGAACGCTGCGATCGCCACGGATGCAACAGGCGAGTCCGCCGGGGCAACCGAGCCGGTGAGCCCGAGAACCGCTGCCGTGGCCTCGTTCACCACACCGGTGACCTGCAATCCAGCCTGACGCTGCACCGTCATCACAGCAGCAGCGGTCGCTGACCCGAACACACCGTCAACGCCGCCACGAAGCGTCACGCCGGCATCGACGATGGCCTGCTGCAGACGAGACACTCGTTCGCCACGCTCGCCATACACGCCATAACCAGTAGTTGAGCCGGTAGCGGCAGCAGGGGTTGGGGCGCTGGCAGCGTCAACACCGAGGGCTGCAGCAGTCGCCTCGTCGACGATGCCCGATGCCTCGAGACCGCGAGCCGACTGGAAGTCCTTCACCGACTGAGCAGTCGCCGGGCCAAACACACCGTCGGCACCGCCACGCACCCGAACGCCGAGATCAAGGAGTCGTCGCTGCAGTGCCGCAACCGAGTCGCCCAGTGCACCCGGGCGGAGACCGACCAGCTGAGCGTAGGCCGCAGGCACTGCAGCGACGGATGGGGCCATGACTGCCGAATCGACTGCCAAGGCGGACAAGGTCGCCTCATCGGCGACACCGGTGGCCTCAAGACCACGTGAGGTTTGGAACTCGCGCAGCGACGATTCGGTCGCGCGGCCGAAGAGACCATCAGCACCACCACGGATGCTGACACCCTTAGAGATGAGCGCATTCTGCAACGCCGTCACGCCGTCACCCCAATCGCCGTAGCGGAGACCGGCGGCTGCCGTGAGGGCCTCAGGAATCGCGGGGGCGCTGGGGGCGGCTGCGGCAACCGGAGCGCTCGACGAACGAGACAGCAGGCGCGCAGCGGTGAGCGTGTCGACCTCGCCGGTCACGGCCAGACCGGCTGCAGTCTGGAAAGCACGAAGTGCCGACTCGGTTCCAGCACCAAAGACGCCATCAACGCCACCATTGGGTGTGTAGCCCGCGTCGACGAGCGCCTGCTGGAGTTCAGCAACCGCATCACCGCGGCTACCGCGATGCAAACCTGACGTCGACGCGGTGACGAGACCAAGAGCAACAGCAGTGGCTTCATCAACGGTATCGGTGAGTGCCAGGCCGTGTGATGACTGGAAGGAATGGAGCGCATCAAGCGTCTTTGGGCCAAAAACCCCATCGGCGCCACCAGCAATGCGCACACCTGAGGAAATGAGCGCCTGCTGCAATTGGGCAACGGCTTCGCCGCTCGAGCCCTGGCCAAGACCCTGGATCGCGGTTGCAATCGTCTCGGCGGCCTGCAGCGGCGAGGCGGTGATGAAGGTGAGCGGCAAACCAAGCGACAGACCGACGGCGATGATCCGAATCGATGAGCGCTTTGCAATGGTGGGGAAGTGGCGAGTAGTCATCATTGATCTCCTGAATGGGTGCAGGAGATGGATCGACAGATCTCGCAGAAGGCTGAAGTTGCACGACCCGTGGCCACGAAGACGGTGCGAGAAATCCTTTATGTCGCTTGGGTTTGGTGGGAGAGGGGCAATCTGCCAGCCTCACCATCGACTTTACATAACGGAGATTATGGGCGTTAAGACAGCAGAGCACCCCAACGAACAACCCTGCACGAAAGGCACTCGGAGCCACTGCCGGCCCTGGCTCCGACACCACCCGCCTCGCCGGCACATCACCGACTGAACATCTGGCCGTCCAATTCGAGAGGCGCGCCGTTCATCAACATCGATCGGGCTCAATCCGCTGAGGCCAGCGGCGCCCCTCTCGGAATGTGCCAGCAGCCGAACTTGATTTACGTCATGACGTTTTTGTGGGTGGTGTGGTAGGTGCGGAGAGTTCGCGGTCGCGAAGCGGCTTCGCCGCCGCCAACAGCCACTCCAGCATCTCGCGCAGTTCGCGCGCATTCAATCGCCCGGTCGACTCCTCGAGATCACGAGTGGTGTCGTCGACCGCGCACGCGAGCACATACAGATCGTCGTGAAGGGCGTCCAGTTCGGCGCGTGCGATCACCAACTCCCCCTCGCTGAGTTCGAGTTCGCGTGCCCGTTGGCGAGCGACCCAATCCCATTGGCGGCAACGCTGACTGCAGAACTGTTTCGGACGACCGCGTCCAGAACGCTCAGGCAAGACGCGGCGACACCATCGACAACGATCGCTTTTCGTCATGACGGAAAACCTAGACGTAGGCCAACCGGACGCTCGCGGATCGCTCAGCTCACGGTGATCGGCTCGAGCACGAGGTCTGGCTCGTCGTTCTCCAGCCGCTGCAGCCGGTAGCGACTCTCGAACAACGCCACCAGTCGTCCGTCACTACGGCGAAGAATTCGTATGCCACCAATTTCACGCAGACGATCAGCGGTCGGTTCGTCGGTGAATCGGATTGATTCATACGGCGATGCACTCACCTCGGTCGGAGCATTGAATTCAACATCGAGACGATCGGCAAACACCTCAAACTGCAGTTGTCCGACCGCTGCAAGCACGGGATTCGCATCTCCCTGCAAGGGATCGCGCAAAACCTGCACCACACCTTCAGAGTCGAGCTGCTCGAGGCCACGCCGGAACTGCTTCCACTTCCCAGTGTCAATCGGGCGGGCCGAGGCAAAGACCTCCGGCGCGAAGCGTGGGATCGGAGGGAACTCAACAGGATCACCGACATACAACGAGTCACCGATCTGCAGATCAGCTGCGTTCACCAAGCCCACCACATCACCGGGATAGGCCTCGTCAACCGTGGTGCGTTCGGCACCAAATACCTGTGACGCGTACTTCGTGGCGAACGGCCGCCCCGTGCGCCCACACGTTAAGACCATTCCTCGTTCGAACGTGCCCGAGCACACCCGTACGAACGCGATTCGGTCGCGATGCGACCGATCCATATTCGCCTGCACCTTGAAGACGAATGCCGAACACCCGCTCCCGAGTGGGCGTGGTACACCATCGACGTCAAGGCGTTCCGACGGCGCCGGCGCGATGTCGACCAACGCATCGAGCACATGTCGAACCCCGAAGTTCGTCAACGCTGAACCGACAAACACCGGGGTCGACTCCGCCGCCAAAAACGTGGCGCGGTCCACATCACCACCGACGGCATCGAGCAGGCCGCACTCATCGACAGCCGAAGACCACGCACTCCCCTCCTCCACTGCTACTACCGCAGCGTCCACCAACTCCTCGGGGGCGATGGCCGATCCACGCACGGTGCGGGTGAAGCGCGTAAAGCTGCCATCACGGCGATCGATCACACCCCGAAAGTCACCAGCAATGCCCACTGGCCACGTTGCTGGCGTCGGACGAAGGCCAATCTGATGTTCGATCTCATCCAACAATTCGAGTGGTTCACGTCCCGGCCGGTCGTACTTGTTCAAGAAGGTGATGACGGGCAGCCCACGAGTACGACAGACTTCGAACAACTTCAAGGTCTGCGGCTCAATGCCCTTGGCAACGTCGAGCACCATCACCACCGAGTCAACGGCGGCGAGCACTCGGTAGGTGTCCTCAGAGAAGTCACGGTGACCTGGTGTGTCAAGAAGATTGAACTGCAGCCCGCGATACTCAAACGACAGCGCCGTTGAGGTGATGGAGATTCCGCGCTTTCGTTCCATCTCCATCCAGTCACTCGTCGCCGCGCGACGCCCTGACCGTGCCTTGACGGCACCTGCCTCTCCCACCGCACCTGCGTACAGCAGAAACTTCTCGGTCAACGTGGTTTTCCCTGCGTCGGGATGGCTGATGATGGCGAACGTGCGACGGCGCGCAGCTTCCTCGACGGGGTAGGGCACGGCGGGCAGGCTAACTGGGCTGGAATACTGGTGGCGTGGACATGCCGACACCGCCATCGTGCTCATTTGCGAGCGACAACGCCGCAGGGGCTCACCCGAGCGTCCTCGACCGGATCGCCGATGCGAATACCGGCCACGCGCTGGCCTACGGGGAGGACAGGTGGACCGCTGATGTGTGCCAACGGTTCGATGACCTCTTCGGCCGTCCCGTTTCGACGTTATTGACCTTGAACGGAACCGGCTCGAATGTGTTGGCTCTCGCGACGTTGCTACGACCCGGCGACGCAGTGATCTGCACCGATTGGTCGCATGTCAATGATGACGAGGCCGCTGCGCCCGAGCGGATCCTTGGCGCAAAACTCATCCCAGTCGCCTCGACGAAGGGACGCCTGAGTGCCGATCAGATCGATGAACGTGCCCGAGCATTGGGAAATCTTCACCATGCGCAGCCTGGTGTCGTCACCATCACCCAGGCCACGGAATGGGGCACGCTGTATTCGATCGATGACATCGCCAACATCTGCGATCGAGCCCACGCCCACGGCATGTTGGTCCATCTTGATGGCGCCCGCATCGCCAATGCAGTCGCTGCGCTGGGCGGCACGATCGACACGCTGCGCGATATGACCGTTGGGGCCGGGGTCGACGCGATCTCATTCGGTGGCACTAAGAACGGTCTCCTCGGCGCCGAAGCCGTGATTCATCTCGTACCCATCGAGCGCGCCCGAACGGTGTACCTGCGCAAGCAGGTCAACCAACTCGGTTCCAAGATGCGGTTCGTGGCCGCGCAGTTCATCGCGGCGCTTGACGACGGCAACTGGCTGCGTTGGGCCTCGCACGCGAACTCCATGGCCCGACGCCTGTACACCGGCGCCGTTGACGTGCTCGGCGCTGAGGCGATCGCTCCCCCACAGGTCAACAGCGTCTTCCCCGTCGTGACACCAGCAGTTGCCGAACGATTGCGAGAGTGGTGCTTCTTCTGGGAATGGGACGCCAGCACCTCCCAACAGCGATGGATGACCGCATGGGACACCACCGAAAACGACGTCGATCGATTCCTTGCCGGCGTGCAGCAT
>JAPOJQ010000098.1 GCA_029978335.1 Actinomycetota bacterium | reverse complement strand
TGGTGATCCGTCATCTTTGGAGGAAGAGCGGCGGCTGCTGTATGTCGGGATTACTCGCGCACGCGAACATTTGACATTGACGCAGACTTCTGAGCGAGTATTTCGCGGGATGCGTCGGACGACGATTTCCAGTCCGTTTACGGGAGAGCTGTCGCAGGAGCTGGATCGTGGCATCTCCGTGGCGACTCCGGCGTCTCTGGCGATGGCCAGTCTGGACGACCGTCTGGAGGCTGCTCGTCGTCGCTTCGAGGAACAGCATCGTGACGTGATGGCCGTCGCCTCGCAACTGAGCCACGTGCGGCAACAGATCATCATGGTTGCGCCCTGACACCAAGGCGAGACGCGCGAATCCTCCAACCGGCTTTGATGCCAACTCCACAATTGTTGGCACAAGGGACGTGGGGAGGTTGTCGACCACGTACCAGCCAAGGTCTTCCATCACGGCCGCGACTGCCGATCGACCGGCCCCAGAGAGCCCAGTGATCACCACGATGTCTGCCACGTCGTCAGCCTAAGACACGAACATTGCAGCGAAGCGGCACACCAGACTTACAACCGCCGAAGGCGCAGATGTAACAGTCTCGGCACGCTCGAGGCATCGAAATATTCGGGAGCCTGCGCGAGAAACCGCTCCGGAGGGGCGGGTTCATCCATGTGTTCAAGCACCAAGCCGGCATCAGCCAAAGCATTGAGATAGCGCGACAGCGGACGGTGCAGGAATCGAATCCACACACCGAGTTCGACCTGCTCCACGGTCTCGGCTTCACGTAGATACGGGCCGATCCGCCAATACTGCTCAGGTGGGTCGACCATGTGATCGTCGATCCATCCGCTATCAGGTGTCTGCAATAACGGGTGGTTCAACAAGAAGGAAAATCGTCCGCCCGGACGAAGCACCCGTGCAACTTCGCCGATCGCTCCGTCCACATCATCGATGTGTTCGAACACCAGACACGCCAACACCGCATCGAATGACGCTGACGCAAAGGGCAGCGCTGCCGCACCCGCCTGCACGTAGCGAGGCCCGCCACCACGGCGAGCGGCAACGGTGATCTGGTTGGTCGTCGGGTCGGCACCGACGACCTCGCAACCCGCCCCCGTCAGCGCTCGAGCAATCTGGCCATCGCCCGTACCAACATCGAGCACTCGACCAATCCCTGCGAGTTCACTCACGATCAGCGGAATGATCTGATCCTCGTACTCAGGATCAGCCCCATCGGTGAATCCTTCGATCCACCAGTCCGCGTGTTCCTCCCAGAGACGTCGCGACAGGTCATCAGGCACGCCGGACACACTACGGTCGGCGGCATGCACTTCTCCGTGTGGCCCAACATCAAATACCCCATCGATGAGGTACTCGAACTCGCCCGCTGGCTCGACGACGGCCGCTGGCTCGGCATGTGGTTCGCCGACCACTACATGCCGAATACCGGTACCACCGAGGTGAACGACGGCGACTCGCACGAAGTGTGGGGATTGCTCCCCGCCGTTGCGGTCGTCACCGAACGCCTCCGGCTCGGGCCACTGGTCTCACCGACGTCGGTGCACCATCCGGCGGTGCTGGCAAACCGAGCAGCGACCATCGATCACGTGTCAAAGGGACGTTTCGTGCTCGGACTCGGCGCCGGCTGGCAGATCAACGAACATCATGCCTACGGCATCGAACTCGAGGAACCCAAGGCCCGAGTCGACCGATTCGACGAGGCAATCCAGATCATCAGGTCGCTACTCGACAACCCGCGCACCACGTTCGAAGGATCGGTGTTCACGATCACCGACGCGCCGTGCGAACCCAAACCGATCCAGGATCGGCTCCCACTGCTCGTCGGCACCGGCGGTAACCGCATGCTGAAGATCACGGCACGTCACGCCGACGAATGGAATACGTGGGGTCATCCCGATGGTGCCGGCGAACGACTCGCAGCCATGCAAGCCGCATGCGAGACAGTGGGCCGCGACCCGGCAACGCTGCACACCTCGGTGCAGGTCGCGATCCACCTATCCGATGACGCAGATGCAAACGCCAAGGTGCTCGCCGGCCCACTCGGCGCGCGAACGCTTGCCGGCGGAGCCGAACAACTCATCGACACGCTGCACCGCTACATCAGCCTCGGCTTCGACGAATTCATCGTTCCCGACTGGCTCATGGGCCCGTCGAACGCCACCCGGATGGAGCACCTCGACCGACTGCACGCCGAGGTCATTGCCAAGCTGTAGCCACTACTCGTTCTCAGGGTGGAAGCGTTCGTACACCGCTTCGGCCACTGCGTCGGGCAAGAACGACAAGTCTTTGAGGGTCTGCAGATCAGCAGCTTTCACGGCCCGCACTCCCCCGAGCGCTTTGACCAGACGTTCCCGTCGTGCCTCCCCAAGGCCTGGAATCCCATCGAGTGTGCTTGACGTCATCCGTTTGGAACGACGCTCACGATGGAATGAGTTCGCGAAGCGGTGCGCCTCATCACGGATTCGCTGCAACATGAACAACGCTTCCGAGCCGCGTGGAATCGGCACCGGATCCTCACGGCCGGGCACGTAGACCTCTTCGAATCGCTTGGCGAGCGCCGCCAGCGGGATCTCATCGGTGAGGCCGAGCGCAGCAACGACCCGCTCGGCAACCGCCAATTGCCCTTTGCCACCATCAACGACGAGCAGTTGTGGTGGATAGGCGAATTTGCCGGGGCGCTCTCCGCGTTCGGCTATCGGTTGATCCCGTTCATCGATGTAGGCCTGCAGGCGGCGGGTGAGCACTTCTTCCATCGCCGCATAGTCGTCGTTTCCCGGCACGTGGACCTTGAAGCGTCGATACTCGCGCTTAGCTGGGAGTCCGTCCTCGAGCACCACCATTGATCCGACGTAATCGGTGCCCTGCAGGTGCGCCATGTCGTAGCACTCGATGCGCAGTGGAGCCTCCGGTAGATCGAGTGCATCTTGCAATTCGGTCAATGCGCGGCTGCGAGTGTTGTGATCGCTTGCTCGCCGCATGCGATGCCGCACGAACTGCTCGCTTGCGTTCTGGGTGACCGTCTCAAGAAGTCGCCGAAGGTCACCGCGCTGAGGCACACGAATCTGCACCTTGGTGCCACGAAGCTCAGAGAGCCACTCCTCGTAGACCTCTGGTTCGTCGGGCGCCAACGGCACGACCACCTGACGAGGCATACCCATCGGCGGATCCTCGCCATACAAGGTTTCGATGATGCGACCGATTAATCCCGCCTCGCCGAGATCTTCAACCTTGTCAAGCACGAACCCCTTGCGCCCCAACACCCGGCCGCGACGCACGAAGAACACCTGGACTGATGCTTCGAGTTCATCTTGGGTAATGCCGATGACGTCGAGGTCATCATCACGTTCGCCAACCATCTGTTGACGCTCGACCGCCCGCTGTACCGAGTCGAGGCGGTCACGTAAACGGGCCGCCCGCTCGAATTCAAGATCCCCTGCAGCGGCTCGCATGTCGAGCTCGAGCCGTCGGACAACGTCGTCGGTATCACCCGCCATGAATCGACAGAGCTCATCGACCATCGTGGCGTACTCATCTGCCGACACCTCGCCCACGCATGGTCCTGCGCACTTCTCGATGTGGAACAGCAGACACGGACGTCCGAGCCGCGCGTGTTGGTTGAACTTGCCCGGCGAACACGTTCGAACCGGGAACGAGCGCAGCACCAAGTCGAGGGTTTCGCGAATCGCCCATGCGTGCGCATACGGTCCGAAATACCTCGTCCCTTTGCGGCGTGCACCTCGGGTCACCATCGCTCGTGGCCAGTCCTCATCAACAGTGACCGCAAGAAACGGATACGACTTGTCATCGCGTAGGCGGACGTTGAAACGGGGTCGATGCTGCTTGATCAACGAGTACTCGAGCATCAACGCTTCGACCTCGTTGCGAACCGTCGTCCACTCGACGCTCGTTGCGGTCTCCACCATCTGACGGGTGCGTGGATGCAAACGCTCCGGTTTCTGGAAGTAGTTCGACAGTCGTTGCCGCAGGCTTGATGCCTTTCCGACGTAGATCACCCGACCGTGGGCATCTTTGAACTGATACGAGCCCGGAGCATCCGGAATCGTGCCAGACGGCGGTCGTTCGATCACGCTCACGAGACTAGGGCCGGTACCGTGGTGCCGTGGCCCAACGATTCAACTTCGGGATGCCCGAACGACGTGCCCGCGACGGCTGGTTCCGACTCGGCGGTGTCGATGTCACCACCACGGCATTCCTCGTCGGCGCAGGCGTGCTGTCGATGTTCCTCTATGCGATCAGCATCGACATCTTTGCGCTGCTGGTGTTTTGGCCGGGTGCCGTTCGTAGCGGCGAGATCTGGCGCATCGCGACCTGGCCCGTTGCGAACCCGCCGACCAGCGCATGGGTGCTCATCACCTTGTTCTTCTTCTGGTACTTCGGCCACATCGTGGAAGAGATGCTGGGCCGGATCCGCTTCACTCGCTTGATCGTGGCGATCACCGTTGCACCAACCCTGTTCGTGTCGATCGTCGGCGACCTTCCAACAGCCGCAGAAATGGGCCTCGGGTTACTCGGGTCGGTGATGCTGGTGATCTTCGCGGCCGAACATCCCGATGCCCCGTTCTTCTTCGGCATCCCTGCCTGGATC
>JAPOJQ010000036.1 GCA_029978335.1 Actinomycetota bacterium | reverse complement strand
GCGATCGAGTCGCCGTACCAGAACAGCGTCGTCACCGGCGGTCCGGAAGGGACGATGGTCGTGGTGGTCGTAGTCGTTGCCGTTGAGGTGGTGGTGGTCGAGGTGGACTGTGTGGTCGTGGCAGTCGTCGTTGGCACTGCCGTGGTCGTCGCGATGACCGAGGTGGTGCGGGCGCCGACGACGGCTTCGAGCGCGGCAGTATCGACCGCATTCGTGCTTGTTGGCACCGGAATCGCGAGCCACACCGCAACAGCAATTGCGCTTGTTCCAGCGAAGGCGACACGGCCACGTCCACCGTGCGCCCATTTCGCCCGATGGCGAATCGGTTGCTCCACGACGACAAAAGACGCAACCGCCAACACCGCCGTGATGGCCAGTCGCATGACAGTGAGCACTGTGCGGCCGACGGCGACATGTTGGGGCGACACCAGGATGAACACCGGCCAATGCCATAGATAGATCGAATATGACAGCCGTCCGATCTGCACGAGCCAACCCACAGCCAAGAGACGCTCGACGGCGGGTAATCCAGCAACCACGAGCGCAGCCAGGAGCGCTGACGCAATCGAATGGGCCCCGAGTCCGCCACGGAAGAGCCATCCACTCGTTCCCGACGCAGCCACCCACAGCACGCCGATGGTGCTAGCGGCGCCAAGGCCGACGAGCAGGGCACCCCGCGGTCTGGAGGTGGCGAAACGCTCCACGCGTTGCCGGATGACCGGAACCGCGCACAGCGCCCCGGCGAGCAGCGAGAACGCCCGAGTGTCGGTTCCCATATAGACCCGTGTCGGATCATCGGCCGAATACCAGATCGCCATCGCGACCATCGACAGCGCCGCCCCGAAGCCGGCAACGATCGCTACCGACCGAGTGCCTCCACGGCGCAAGAGCACCCAGACGACAACGGGCCATACGAGGTAGAACTGCTCCTCGATCGCCAAACTCCACAAGTGTTCGAACGCTGATGGTGCGGCGAAGGCGTCCCAGTAGCCGTTGCCGCTTGCGATCAGATGCCAGTTCGCAACGTAGAACTGAGCCCACGGAGCGTCCGTTCTCGCCACGATCCACTCGCCGGTGTCGGCAACGAGCCGAAACACGATGACGGTGACAACGAGCAGGGCAAGCACGGCTGGCAGCAGTCGACGAAGCCGACGGCCCCAGAAACCAATCAGGTCGACCGATCCCGTCCGCTCGTACTCACCGATCAACAAACTGGTGATCAACAACCCAGAGAGTGCGAAGAACAGATCGACACCAAGGAATCCACCGGGCAGCCGGTCGTCATGAAATGCCAAGACGCCGAGCACGGCGAGGGCACGGAGCCCATCGAGCGCGGGAATGTGGCCTCGTTGCACGATTCCCCCGTTCACGAGGCTGATCGTAGGGGGCAGCCCGATGGTACGTTCGGCTCCGAGATGGGGAACCAACGATGACGAACGGGGCCATTCGTCGCGCCCCACGCTGGTTCTGGCTGGTGGCATTCCTGCCGCCGTTGTGGTCAGCCCCGGGTCGCATCGCTGCTGACACCAAGACGTACTTGTCGCTCGACCCTTCGGGTCTGCTCAGACAGGCGACGAGTTTGTGGGAGGCCGACACCGGACTTGGCACGGTCACCCACCAAACAATCGGTTATCTGTTCCCACAAGGCCCGTGGTGGTGGATTGCAGATGTGATCGGTCTGCCGGACTGGATCACGCAGCGGCTGTGGTGGTCGACCTTGATCGCCGTCGCGCTGTTCGGGACACACCGACTCGCTCGAACGCTCAACCCCCGGGTCGACGTCAGGGCAGCCACGATCACGGCGTTGGCGTATGGCTTCAGCCCGTATCTCTTTGCGTACATCTCGCGGATTTCGGCGATTCTCCTGCCATGGGCGGTGCTGCCGTGGCTCGTACTTGCGTTGCGCAGCGGGGTCACCGATACGCGTCGGTGGCGTGCTTCGGCTCGCGTGGCCCTGTTGGTGTTGGTGGCGGGAACGGTGAATGCGACCTCGATTGCGTTTGTGGTCGCCGGCGCGGTCGTGTGGCTGGTCGCCGAACTCGGATCGATTCGACGGGCGTGGCCGGTGGTGTGGCGTTCTGCGGTGACGAGCGCGGCGGTCTCGGTGTGGTGGCTGGTGGCGCTCGTGGTGCAGGGAGCGAATGGGATCGACATCCTTCGCTTCACCGAAACCTACGAGACGATCATGCGAACGGCCATGCCGTCTGAGTTGCTCCGTGGCTTCGGGTACTGGTTCTCCTATGGCGGCGATTGGCTCGACCCGTGGGTTGAGGCAACCTACGGCCTGCTCGCTCAACCGTGGTATCTCGCCCTTGGCCTGCTGCTTGTGCTCGGCGCGCTGATTGGGTTGACGTTGGCCGATGCGCCGGCTCGCCGACCAGCGGCCGTGCTTGTCGTTGTTGGACTCGCGTGTGCCATCGGTGAAGCGTCTACGGGTGGTCGCGCGTTATGGGGCCTGATTTTTGGCGCAGCGGTTGATGCGGGCCCGGGCATGGTGTTGCGATCGACCCAGCGTGCGGTGCCCTTGCTCGCCTTGGGTCTTGCGTTCGGCCTCGGTGCGCTGAGCGTGACCCCGCCGCGACTTGGTCGTCTGGCGCGTGGGCCGGTGTTGATTGCCGCGATCGTGGTGCAGTCGTTGCCGTGGTGGACCGGTGCGATCGCCACCGATGCGATCACCCGTGGATCGATTCCCGCCGAATGGACGGCCGTTGCTGAGGTGGTCGGCGACGATGTCGACCATCGGGTCTGGGAGACACCTGGTGCTGATTTCGCGTCATATCGATGGGGAGGAACGATCGACCCAGTGCTCGTCGGCCTCACGGATCGTTCGGTGGTAGCTCGGGAACTGATTCCACTCGGCACCGATGGGGCGGCGGATCTCGTGAGCGAGGTGGAGCGCCGTATTGCAGAGAACACGCTCGATCCGGCGGCGATTGCGCCGATCGCGCGGCTCATGGCAGTTGACACGATCGTTGCTCGAAATGATCTTGAATTCGAGCGGTACGGCCTTGCTCGCCCCGATGACGTGATGGAACGAATCGATGCATCGCCCGACACCAACAGCGTCATGTCAGGCGAACCGACTTCGCCCGACGCAGCGCTCATCGATGAACAGACCTATGGCGGTGTGCCAGGAATTGGCACCGTCCCTGCGGTTGCGGTGTGGCGCGTTGATGATCCGATGCCGATGCTGTCGATCCGGTCCGGCGATCCCATCGTCGTGAATGGCAGCGCGGCGACGCTGGTGGCGCTCGCCGAAGAGGGCGTGATCGATGGCAGCGAGATCATCATTGACGGCGACTCGACGAGTGATGTGCCCCCAGGTGTGTGGACGGTGCTCGGCGATTCGAATCGACGTGAAGATCGCCGTTGGTATTCGGTTGGCTCAACGTTGGGCGCAACGCGGGTAGCGGGTGAAGTTGTCGATGATCCTTCGCTGCAGTCACTCAACGTGGTAGCGAACGATGATCGCTACACGGTGAGCGAGCTGACCGGCGGGTTCGCGGCGGTGTCGGCATCGGGATACGGTTCGCCGGCGATCCTGTCGGGCGAGGATCGTCCTGAGCACGGTATCGACGGTGATCCGTTCACTGCGTGGCGCGCGGCTGCACTCGAGTCGACCGAAGGTGTGTGGTTCGACGCTCGACTCGCAACCGCGGTGTCGCCCGCATGGGTCGATCTCGTACAGCCATTGGCCGGTGAGCGTGATCGCTGGATCACGCAGGCGCGCGTGATGACGGACGGGCCGTCGGGGACGTGGTCAACCGTGGTTGACCTCGGCGAAGCTTCGCGGGCATTGCCCGGCCAGCGAGTGATGTTGAGCGGTGATTCGATTGAGTCGATTCGGATTGAGGTGTTGGCCGATTCGACCGGCCCATTGCCCGGATATGGCCGTTCGCCCGGGGTTGGATTCGCCGAGATCACGCTCGATGGCGTTGACCCGTCGACGGAGTGGGTGGTGTTGCCCGACGACGAACGGTCACCACGCGACATTGGACGGTCCACGGTGATGCTCGACCGTCGTCGCCTCGATCCGTCAACGGCCAACCGTTTCGATCCTGAGCCGTTGCTCGCCCGTTCATTCGACCTTGCAGCCGATACGACGTTGACGGTGTCAGGGTCATGGTCTGCCTCGGCCCATGGCGACGACCCGGTGATTCGCGCATCGAGTGCTGCGTTGGTCGGGGTGGGGCCGTTGTGGGTATCCGAATTCGATCCGATCGATCCGTGGGTGGAGGTCGAGGTCGATCGTGCGGCGTCGTCGCTACTCAACCTTGAACTGGGTGTGGGTGCGTTGTATTCGTCGGTCGGGTCGGTGGTGGCAAGCGACGCCAATGGGCGCACGATCACGGCGGTGCCCGATGACGACGGACGGGTGGTGATCGACATGTCGGCATTCGATGGCGCGGCGGTGCGTCTTGGGTTTGCGGATATCACTGCTCGTACCACCGTCGATCGTTTCTCTGATGAGTCACGAATGCTTCCGGTGGCGGTGATTGCAGCGTCGCCGCTCGTCACCTCGTCATCGTTCGCGGTAGGGACGTGTGTTGATGGTCTCCTCGAACTCGACGGTGTAACGGTGCCGGTCCGTCTGAATGCTGATGGCACGTTGACCGGCTGCGATGTCGTTGCGTTGGATGCCGGTCGTCATCGGCTCTGGTCGGTTGCTGGCCACTTGTCGGGTGTCGACATCAATCGTGTGGTGCTCGACTCGGGTGAGGGTCGTGTGTCAACCACGGTGCGTGATCTGTCGATGGATCGTTCCGACACCACGATTCGTTCGATGATTGACACGGCGAGTGCAGGCGATTGGCTGATCCTCGCCGAGTCGTGGAGCGCAGGTTGGCGGGCGAGTATCGACGGCGTCGATCTCGGGGTGCCGGTCATCATCGATGCGTACGCGATGGGTTGGCGCATCCCGTCTGGGATGGCTGGATCGGTAGTCATCAAATGGCAACCGCAGTGGGCGGTGTCAGTGGCATTGGTGGTCGGCCTGCTTGCGGTGGTGGTGATGGTGTTGCTGGCCAGTCGCCGTGGAGCGGTCGCGTCGTTGCCGGTTGTCGCCGCCGGACGCCGTCGTGGCGTGGTCACGGCGGGGTTGCTGTTGGTCGCGTTGGGCCCGTGGGCACTTGCCGCTCCGTTGCTCGCACCATGCACCAGACGAGGGCGGCGGTGGCTGTTGGCGGTTCCGATGGTGGCGATGTGGTTGTGGACGTCGGTGCGTCAGGTGCGCTGGGACATGCCAGTCGACCTCGATTGGCCGAGTTCGATGGGCTGGGCGCAAGGCGTGGTCATCGCAATCGTTGCGGCCTGTTGTTGGGTTGCACTCACTGAGGACTAACGTCCGGCGCCGTGCGCACCCTGATTGCGGTACCGACGTACTTCGAAGCTGAGAGCATCGTCGAACTCTTGGAGCGGGTGCGCCGAGCTGTTCCCGATGCCGACGTGGTTGTCGTTGATGATGGCTCCACCGATGGCACACGAGAACTGGTGAATGAGACAGCGGCTCGGTTGGGTCAGATCAAACTGATGTGTCGTGACTCGAAATCGGGTCTTGGCGCTGCCTACCGGGCGGCATTCCAACCTGCGATTGATGACGGCTACGAACTCCTTGTCGAAATCGACGCCGACTTGTCCCACGACCCAGCAGCGCTTCCCGAGATGTTGTCTGCAGCTCGTGCCGGAGCCGACGTGGTGATCGGCTCGCGCTATGTGCCGGGCGGTCGGATCGACGGCTGGTCACGCAGCCGTACCCGATTGTCGCGATGGGGTAATCGGTATGCGTCGATTGTGCTCGGCTTGGCGATCAACGATGCGACAGCGGGATTTCGCGTCTACCGAGCGTCGCTGGTGCGTCGATTTGGTCTCGCGGGTATTCGGTCGAGCGGCTATGGCTTTCAGGTGGAGATGACCTACCGGGCGGTGCGCCATGGCGCCCGCATCGTGGAAATTCCGATCGTGTTCCGCGAGCGTGCATCGGGGGAGTCAAAGATGAGCCGTGCCATCGTCATGGAGGCCTTTGGCCTCGTGACGTTGTGGGGGCTGCGCGATCTCATCACTCGGCGACGCGCCGAGCGAATGTACGAATAGTGCTTATGACGCTCGCACGATGGCGGCGAGCACGAGCACATCGTCGGTGATCGGTTCGGCCGGATCCATGAGATGGAAGTCGGCAGCCGTCGTCACCTCGGCGTTGCCGCGGTTGAGGATCGGATAGAGCAGGCGCCGGCCGATCGTATGCACCATGGCGAGCGCCCGATCTGGAAGTCGGTGTCGAAGTCCGAATACATCGAGCGCCAGGATGCGTCGACCGGTGCGTCGACGACGTTCGAACTCAGCGGTGACACGTTCGTTGCCGGTGAGCCCGGTCACGGTCACGTCATCGAAGTGGCGCTCGAGCATCGATCGAAGCGCTTCGGGCGTGAATAGGTGCACGTGAAATGGATTTTCGAAATCGGCGGGTTCGTTCGGGGTGAGCACCACGCCCACACCACCTGGACGCAGCACCCGTGCGATTTCAGCGACATGACGATCGGGGTCGGTGAAGTGCTCGATGATGTGCGATGAGCACACCCAATCGAGAGCGTTGCTCGCGATGGGGATCACTCGGGCGTCGGCGCACACGGTGCCGTCGAGGAGTGTGGCCGCCGTGTGGGCCGTGGCATGGTCGTAGTCGATGCCGATGATGCGGCGTCCATCGCGGGCCAACGAGACGCTTTCGGTGCCGAGCCCACATCCGATGTCGATCCCGACGCCGTCGCCAATCGTGGCGTCGACCACGGCATAGCCCGCCTCGTGAAGGGCGATCAGCGAGGCAGGGGTGTGATCTCTGACGGGTCGTTCACCGGTCGGACGCATTGCGGCCGTAGTGTACGGACCCGTGCTCAGGGTGGCCGTGCTCTCATGGAGGGCGCCGGGCGATCCCGACGCCGGGGGATCGGAACTTCATGCCCGTGAGATCCTCTCGCGCTGGACCGCTGACGGTGTCGGGGTGACGATGTTCGCTCGCACTCCGCCCGAGGGCTCAGTGTTGGGTCGTGGATGCCCATTTGATGTGGTGCCGACCGGTTCGACCTTTGGCGTGTTTGCGACTGCGCCGCGGCGGGTGTGGTCGGCTCGCCAGTCGTTTGACGCAGTGATCGAGATCCTCAACGGTGTGCCGTTCTGGTCGCCGTTGTGGTGGCGTGGGCCGCGCATCGTGTGGCTGCATCATCTTCACACCGAGATGTGGGCGCAGTCATTGCCACGACCCGTGTCGGACGTGGGACGGTGGAATGAGTTGACGGTGGTGCCACGTGTGTATCGCTCGACACCGGTGGTGACGTTGGCGGACCCGGGCCGCGCCGAGTTACTGCATGCCGGGTTCGGGCGTGTTGAGGTGATCGAACCGGGCGTTGACGAGCGATTCGTGCCGGGGGCAGTCGCCGCGCCGAGCGCTCCACTCCACGTGGTAGCCGTTGGTCGCTTGGCGCCGGTGAAGCGTTGGGTCGAATTGCTCGAGGCGATGGCGCCGGTAGCGGGTCGGATGAGGGTGACGCTCGACATCGTCGGCGAGGGGCCTGATCGGTCGGCGATCGCTGCATGGTGCGACCGCCACGCAGCGAACTGGGTGACGTTGCACGGCCGGATCGACGACGCGTCGCTGGTCGGGTTGTACCAACGTGCATCGCTTGTCGTCTCGGCATCGTCGGCAGAAGGATGGGGGATGACCATCACGGAGGCTGCTCGCTGTGGTGTGCCGTCGGTGGTCACCGATGTGACCGGCCATCGAGCGGCAGTGGTCGATGGCGTGACGGGTGATCTGGTGGCAACGCCGCGCGATCTCACGCATGCGGTCGAACGGTTGTTGACCGATACCGAACGTCGTCGTCGCTATGGACGGGCGGCACGTGAACGGGCGCAGGCGATGACATGGGACCGAGCGGCTGAGCGACATTTAGCACTACTGCGAGAATGTCGGTGATGGGTTTCATTCGTGCGCTCCGTCCGACCCAATGGGTGAAGAACCTCTTGGTGTTTGCCGCTCCCGGTGCGGCGGGGGTGTTGTCGTCGCGGACGTCGTGGTCGACGGCGTTGGCGGTGTTTGTTGCGTTGTGTGCGGTGTCGTCGTCGATGTATCTCGTCAACGATGTGGTTGACCGTGAGGAAGATCGTCGTCATCCGGTGAAGCGGTTACGGCCGATTGCCGCGGGTGTGGTGTCGGTGCCGGTTGCGTTGGCGGCAGCGGTTGTTGGTGTGTTTGGTGGCGCCGGGTTGGCGTGGTGGTCGGGGGGTTCGCTGACCTTGGGAGTGGTGGCGGTGTACGTCGCGGTGACGTTGTCGTATAACGCCGGGTTACGTCGGGTGGCGGTGGTCGATCTGTTGGTGGTGGCGTCGGGGTTTGTGCTGCGGGCAATTGCGGGTGCAGTGGCGGTCGATGTGCCGATGTCGACGTGGTTTGTGTTGTGCGTCTCGTTTGGGGCGCTGTTCGTGGTGGCGGGAAAGCGTTTCGCAGAGTTGTTGGCGCGTGGTGATGCCGCAGTTGAGGGTCGTGCATCGTTGGGTCGTTACTCGGTGGGCTATTTGCGCTCGGTCGTGGTGGTGGCGCTGACGGTGACGGTGTTGACCTACTGCTTGTGGGCGTTTGAGTCCGACGTTGCGGCGGGATCGGTGTGGTTTGTGCTGTCGATCGTGCCCGTGGTCGGGGTGTTGTTGCGGTACTTGCTGGTGCTGGACTCAGGTGGTGGTGCGGCACCGGAAGAGGTGTTCTGGCGGGATCATCTGATTCAGGTGCTGGGTGCGGTGTGGGTGTTGGTGTATGCGTTAGCGGTGTATTCGTGAACGTTGTGCCCAGTGGTGGTGTTGAACGGTTGTCGGGTTGGGGACGAACGTCGCCGGTGTGGTGTTCGGTGAGCGATGTTGCTGGCGCTGAGGGTGTTCGGTCGGTGGTGTCGGCCGTTGGTGCTCGTGGCGT
This sequence comes from Actinomycetota bacterium, assembly GCA_029978335.1. Lineage (GTDB taxonomy): Bacteria > Actinomycetota > Acidimicrobiia > Acidimicrobiales > Ilumatobacteraceae > Casp-actino5. The sequence continues at coordinate 8,570 of JAPOJQ010000036.1, read as the reverse complement.
GGTGGCGCGTGGTGTTGGTCGTTCCTACGGGGATGCGGCGCAGAACTCGGGCGGTGACGTTGTCCGGTTGACCGGCGATGGGATTGCGTTGGATCCGGAGTCGGGTGTGGTGCGGGTCGATGCCGGTGTGACGTTGGACGCGTTGTTGCGGGTGGTGGTGCCCAAGGGGTGGTTTGTGCCGGTGACACCGGGCACCCGATTCGTGACCGTTGGCGGTGCCATCGCTGCTGATGTGCACGGGAAGAACCATCACCGTGACGGGTCGTTCGGTGGTTCGGTGCGTTCGATGGATGTGGTGTTGGCGTCGGGTGAACAGGTCACGGTGTCGCCATCAAGCGACGCGGATCTGTTCTGGGCGACGGTCGGTGGCATGGGGTTGACCGGCGTGATCGTTGCGGCATCGGTGCAGTTGATTCCGGTGACGTCGTCGCGGATGCTGGTGTCGACCCGCCGTTTCGATGGTCTTGACGCGTTGATGGCGTCGATGGTGGAGCGTGATGCGGCGTTCCGGTATTCGGTGGCGTGGGTCGATGCAACGGTGTCGGGTCGCCGGTTGGGACGCGGCGTGGTGACGTGGGGTGAGCACGCGTCACCGACCGATCTGTCAGGCCGGGCAGCGAGCGATCCGTTGGGGTATGCGCCATCGCAACGCATCGGGGTGCCCGGTGTGGTTGGCAGCGTTGGTGTGGTGCGCCGTTGGAATGCGGCAGCGTTTTCTGAAGCCTGGTTTCGTAACGCACCGGTGCGTCGTGACGGCGAGGTCCAGTCGATTCCGGCGTTCTTTCACCCGTTGGATGGTGTTGCGAACTGGAACCGGGTTTATGGACGACGCGGGTTTGTGCAGTACCAGTTCGTCGTACCTGACGAGTCAGCTGACACGGTGCGTGCGGTGTTGGAACGGGTCGTCGCGTCACGACCCGCTGACTTTTTGAATGTGTTGAAACGGTTTGGTCCCGCGGGTGAGGGCATGTTGTCGTTCCCGATGCCTGGTTGGACCCTGACCCTTGACCTGCCCGTGGTCGACGGCTTGAACCCGTTGTTGCACGAACTCGATGACCTCGTGCTCGGCGCTGGCGGCCGGGTGTATCTCGCGAAAGACGCTCAGACCACACCATCGATGATCGCTGCGAGCTACCCGCGTCTCAACGAGTGGCGTACGGTGCGAGACCGAGTCGACCCGAACCGCGTGTTTCACAGCGACCTCGCCCGCCGCCTCGAACTGTGACCACGACCCCCATGAGGAGATCCCATGCGAACCGCCACTGGTGACACCCAAACCATCGTGCTGTTCGGCGGCACCAGCGAGATCGGCCTCGCGATCGTCACCGCGTTGATCACTCCGACCACCCGCCACATTGTGCTCGCCGGCCGCAACCTCGATGCCTGCACCGGAGCCGCTGCCGCGCTCAATACGCCGAAGGGTTGCCACACTCATGTCGTCGAATGGGACGCCACGGCGCCGCACGCTCATCAGGACTGCGTCAACACGATCGTCGATCTGATCGGCGACCTCGATGTCGTGATCATGGCGGCTGGTGTGCTCGGCACCCAAGAACACTTCGATGCTCATCCCGCCGACGCTGGCGACGCCGTCATTGCGAACATGGCCGGACCAATCGCCACGCTCACCGCCGTCGCGCAACAGATGCGCGCCCAGCAACACGGACACCTCGTCGTGTTGTCATCGGTTGCCGGCATCCGAGTCCGCGCCGCCAACCACGTCTACGGCGCCACCAAAGCCGGCCTTGACGCGTACGCCCAAGGCCTCGCCGATCACCTCGCCGCCACCGACGTTCACGTCACCATTGTCCGCCCTGGGTTCGTGCACGGACGCATGACCGCTGGCAGACCCACCGCACCATTCGCGACCACACCTGACAACGTTGCCGCCGACACCGTCAAGGCGATCCACAAACAACAACGCATCGTGCATTCACCCGGCATCCTGCGCTGGGTTTTCTTGGCCCTACGCCACCTGCCCGTCGCCCTCTGGCGGCGCATCCCCGGCTGATGCCGGACACCGTCACGAACCGAGGGTGAGCACCGCTCGCAAGGTCACTTCGGCGCCGGCGACCGCATGATCGCGTTCGATCGACTCGGCTTCATTGTGTGACAAGCCATCGGCGCAGGGAATGAACAGCATTCCGGCCGGCGCAACGCTGGCGATGTAGCACGCGTCGTGGCCAGCACCTGAGGTGATGTCGACCGGTTCGTATCCGGCAGCGGTTGCACCATCGCGGACCGCAGCGACGATGTCGGCATCGAACACGATCGGTGGGGAGTACCAGATCGGGTTGACCTCAGCTACGGGTTCGAGCGATGCGGCAACACTGAGTAATTCGTGGTGCATCTCGGTGAGCACATCGGCGTCGGGGTGGCGCAAGTCGACGGTCATCCGTACACCTCCGACGACGGTGTTGCGCGATCCGGGGGACACCTCCATCACGCCGACGGTTGCTCGTCCGTCAGGTGAGCGATCGCGGGCGATGCGGTCGGCTTCGGTGACGAGGCGAGCGGCCGACACCATGGCATCGCTTCGCCGTTCCATCGGCGTGGAACCCGCGTGCGATTCACGGCCGGTGATCGTGACGTCGTACCAGCGGATGCCTTGCACACCCGTGACGACGCCGATCGTGTGGTCACCGGCTTCGAGGATCGGGCCCTGTTCGATGTGTGGTTCGAGATAGTGGCCGATGGCTCGTGAGCCGACGGGTTCGGGGCCCGAGTAGCCGATGCGCAGTAGTTCGTCCATGAGCACGGTGCCATCAAAAGCGGTCGATCCGAGCCCAGCTTCAAGGCTGATGGCGCCGGCGAAGACACCGGAGCCGAGCATCGCGGGAGGGAATCGGGCACCTTCTTCGTCGGTCCACGACACCACCTCGATCGGTGCGGGTAGTCGCAGTGCAGCATCGTGCAGCACGCGCAGCACTTCAAGCCCAACCATCACGCCGTAGGCGCCGTCGTAACGGCCGCCGGTCGGTTGGGAGTCGAGATGTGAGCCGATCACCACTGGTGCCCGACCCGGATCGGTGCCTTCGTAGCGGGCGAACAGGTTGCCGATGCGGTCGATGTGAATGCTGCAGCCGAGTTCGGTTGCCCACGCCACGAAGCGATCACGGCCCGCTCGGTCGGCATCGGTGAGCGCGACGCGCGCCACACCGCCGGCTGGGGTTGCGCCGATCTCAGCGAGTTGATGCAGTGTTGACCACAGCCGTTCGCCGTCAATGTGCAGCGTGTCGTTCATTGCCGGATGGTACCGCGACGCTCCGACGCTGGATCGGGCCGACGAATTCGGGCAGGATGTGAGCGCCGGTGGGGGCCGGTCCGCCGTATGGCGGTAGGTGCACAAGGGGGTTTGACATGCACGTGGGGATGTCCGTCATCTTCCAGAATCCGGGCGAGGCCTTGCCCGATCGCGAGGTGTATCGACGCGATCTTGGCTTGGCGTTGCAGGCGGAACCGTTGGGGTTCCAGTCGGTGTGGAGTGTGGAGCACCACTTCACCGACTACACGATGTGCCCCGATGTCTTTCAGTTCTTGACGTACATGGCGGCGCGCACCGAGCGCGTTCAACTCGGTTCGATGGTGTGCGTGCTCCCATGGCACGACCCGGTCCGCGTCGCGGAACAGATCTCGATGCTCGACAATCTCTCCGATGGTCGTGTCATTCTCGGGATGGGACGCGGTACCGGTCGCGTCGAATTTGACGGCTTTGGTGTGGAGATGGGCACGGCTCGACTCCGCTTCAAGGAATCAGCAGAAATTCTCCTTACCGCCCTCGAGAACGGATGGGTCGAGTACGACGGTGAGCTCATCCATCAGCAGCGTCGCGACATTCGACCGCGTCCGCTCGGCACCTTCCGCGGCCGTACCTATGCCGCAGCGATCTCACCTGACTCGGCGCGGATCATGGCCGAGATGGGCGTGGGGATCCTCGTCATTCCACAGAAGCCGTGGAAAGCGGTACGCCAAGAACTGCAGGATTATCGAGACGTGTTCCGGGAGGCGAACGGCACCGAACCACCACCGCCGTACGTCGCGGGATGGACCTTTGTCGACGAGAGTGCTGATCGCGCGGAGACGCTCGCTCGTCAGTACATCGGCGGTTATTGGGATTCGGTGGTGCAGCACTACGAGTTCAACGAACCGCACCTCAAAGACACCCCTGGTTATGAGCATCACGGCCAGATGTACGACCGTTTGACGACACCGGGTGGCTATGAGGCGATGGTCGATTTCTTCGTTGGGCTGCAGTTGTGGGGCACACCCGATCAGGTGACAGAAAAGATCATCAACCTGCAGGACGAGATGTACATGGACGGCTACATGGCGGTGTTCTCCTACGCCGGTATGCCGATCGAGGAGGCTGAACGGTCGATGCATCTCTTTGCCCGATCGGTGATGCCCGAACTGCAAGCGTTGCCTGCGGTGCACGACCGGCTCGGCTTGCCTGCCTGATCGGCTCTACGGTCGATTCATGGCTCGACTTCGACAAGTCCCGCGCGATGAGGCCGATGAGCGTCGTGTGCTCCCGCTGTATCGGTTCCTTTTTGGTGATCGCGATCCGGTAGCGGAACCCGGCACGTCGACCGGAACACCCGGCGACTGGTGGACTGTCTTTGCGTTGTCACCCGACATCTTTGATCACTGTGTGCGTGGATTCGGTTTGTATCGGAGCCCGGAACGCCGACTCGACCCGTTGTTGCGTGAGTTGGGTCAGACCCGGGCGGGCTGGTTGACGGGCTCACAGTTCGTCTACTCCCAGCACTGCAAGAGTTGTCGTGGTCTTGGCATGGATGAAGCGAAGATCGCCTCGATCCATGCGTGGGAAGTGGCTGACTGTTTCAGCCCGATCGACCGTGCCCTGCTCGCCTACACCGACTACCTCGTCGAGCAACACGGTCGAGTGCCCGAAGCGGTCTTCGATGCGTTGCGTGAATACCTGAGCGATGAGGAGATTCTCGAGTTCACCTACATCACGTCGCTCTATTTCATGCACGCGGTGATGACGCGAGCATTGCGCCTCGAGTTCGACGACCGCGACGATCCGATCACCGAGGTCGACGCCCCCGACGGCTTCGACCCAGAACGCTTTGCACGCGACTGAGACGGGAGCACGACATGGCGACGAACGAACGATTTCAGATCCGGGGCGTGAACCACATCGCGCTCGTGTCATCCGACATGGCGCGCACGGTGCGGTTCTACCGCGACATCCTCGGCATGCCATTGGTCAAGACGATCGACATGCCCGGTGGTGCCCAACACTTTTTCTTCGACATGGGCAACGATGACTGCTTGGCCTTCTTCTGGTTCCCGGGTGCGACACCAGCGCAGCCAGGGGTGTCGAATGCACCCGATTTGCCGGACCGTGGTGACATCACGACGGCGCACGGATCGATGAATCACCTGGCGTTTGATGTGCCGCTCGAACATTTTGAGGAATACCGGCAGCGATTGATCGATGCGGGGGTGGACGTGTCGATGATTCTCGATCACGACGACTCGGAATGGCAGGTGGCACGCGAGTTCCATCCGGGAGTGTTCGTTCGCTCGTTCTACTTCCGGGATCCCGATGGGATCTTGCTCGAGTTCGCTTCGTGGACACGTGAGATGGGTCGCCCCGACGATGTTGCGGTCGACCCGGTTGATGCCTCTGGTAGGCACACGCCGGTCTGATCGCGGTCGCCGGGAGCGCTCCGGCACCGGTGGTGACGTCCGTCACTGACAGACTCGTCCCATGCGAGTCGATGCGTTGTACATCAATGGGGACGTTCACACCTTTGACACGGCGCTGCCGAACGCGTCGACGATGGCGGTGCTCGGTGGCCGACTGATCGCAGTCGGTGATGCAGATCTCGCTGCCCAGTTCAGTGCCGATCGGGTGATCGACCTCGGCGGTCGAACGGTGGTTCCGGGCTTCAACGACGCCCACAACCACATGGTGTTCTTCGGCATGAACCTCGCTGATGTCGACTGTTCGAGCCCACCGATGCGTTCGGTTCGCGATATCTGCGATGCAATTCGGGAACGCGCCGCGCACACGCCTCCAGGTGGTTGGGTGACGGGATCGGGATACGACCAGAACAAACTTGCCGAAGGTCGCCATCCGCATGCACGTGAACTCGACGAGGCAGCCCCCAACCACAAGGTGTGGTTGAAGCACACCTCGGGCCATATGTGTGCGGTGAATACCGCCGTGCTCGACATGATCCGCGATACCCCAGTGCCATCGGGTGGTGAACTCGGACGTGACGCCGATGGCGCGCTTGATGGTCTCGTCATGGAACAGGCCCAATCAATGGTCCGTGACCTCGTGTACCCACTCACGGTCGACCGCATCGTTGATGCCATTGATCAGGCATCGACCCACTACCTGTCAGAAGGGGTGACGTCAGCAACCGAGGCCGGCGTCGGCGCAGGACTCGTCTCCCACTCACCGATTGAGATCGCGGCGTGGATGACCGCCCGACAGCGTGGGGTACTCGGCGTGCGCGTCAACATGCTCGTCGCCGTGGAGGCCCTCCATCACATCAGCCACGCCGAAGGCGACGACACCATGTTCGCTCTCGACGGTGGCATCCATTCCGGTCTCGGTGACGAATGGCTTCGAATTGGTGGTACCAAGATCTTCTCCGATGGGTCGTTGATCGGACGCACGGCAGCAATGTTCGATCCCTTCGAGGGCGGTGGCCATGAATGCAACTGCGGGTTCTTCCAGACCGATCCCGAGGTGCTGCATCGATTGATCGTTGACGCGCACCGTTCGGGATGGCAGGTCTGCACCCATGCCATCGGCGACCGGGCAGTGGCGACGGTGCTTGAGGCCTATGAAGATGCGCAGCGTCGCTATCCGCGTGCCGACACCCGTCATCGCATAGAGCACTGCGGCGTGCTGCAAGAACGGCTACTCGACTCGGTGAAGAACCTCGGCGTGATTCCCGTGCCGCAAGGCCGGTTCATCTCCGAGATCGGCGATGGCATGAAGAACGCGCTCGGCCTGCACCGAACCCCTGATGCGTACCGCCAGAAGTCATTTCTCGATCGAGGAATTCCGCTGCCGGGTTCGAGTGACCGCCCGGTGGTCAATGGCGCGCCATTGCTCGGCATCCACGACATGGTCAATCAGAAGACCGCAAGCGGCGAGGACTTCGTGCCGGGCGAGGCCATCGGTGTGTATCAGGCGTTCCACGCCTACACCCGCGGTTCGGCCTATGCAGCGTTTGAAGAGCGGGTGAAGGGAGCGTTGGCGCCGGGCATGCTTGCCGACTTTGTGGTGCTGGGCGCCGACCCGTTCGCGATAGATCGCGACGGGATTGGTGAAATTCCGGTTGAAGCGACGATCGTCGGTGGAGAGATCGGCTTCGACGCTGTTGGCATCGCAGGGTGACGCAGCAATGAGCGCCTACGACTACGAGTATCTCTCCGTCGCGATTGATGACGGGGTCGCGACCGTCGTCATTGATCATCCGCCGTTGAACCTCATCACCTTGGGTCTGTTTCGCTCGTTGGCGAAGTGCTCAGCACAATTGTCCGTGGATGACGACGTGCGCGTCGTGGTGCTGCGCAGCGCCGTTCCCGGATTCTTCATTGCTCATTTCGATGTGACCGCAATCAGCGGTTTCCCGACCGACGGACCTGCTGTTGAAGAGCCTGAACTCGGCGGATTCGATCGCATGTGTGAAGCGTTCCGCACGATGCCAAAGATCACGATTGCTGAAGTTCGTGGTCGGGTTGGCGGGGGCGGAGCGGAAATCGCTGCAGCATGCGACATGCGATTCGGCGATGTGGAGACCTTTTGTTGGAACCAGATGGAGGTGCCGCTTGGCATTTTGCCTGGTGGCGGCGGCACACAGCGCATTCCAAGGCTCATCGGCATGGGTCGGGCGATGGAGGTGGTGCTCGGCGCGATCGATATCGATGCGGCAACAGCAGAACGCTGGGGATTCCTCAATCGTGCGATGCCTGGTACCGAACTGTCGTCGTCAGTGATGGCGTTGGCGCGGCGAATAGCGTCGTTCCCTCCCGCGGCGTTGCGGACGACGAAAGAGGCGTTGTTGGCAGCGGGGGAACGATCGCTGATCGATGGACTTCGATATGAGACGTTCCTCTTTCAGACATTGTTGCGCGATCCCGATGCCGGTCCGGCAATGCAAGCCTTCCTTGATGCGGGCGGACAGACCGTTGACGGTGAGTCACGGGTCGGCGATCTCATGGGCGAGATTCATCGGTGAATTTGTGCGAGGACGATCTCGGTAACGACTCTGTAGGGGCATGAACATGAAGCGACACCTCCCGATCCTTCTCGCACTGGTCACCTTTGGCGGCGTTGCATGCTCTGGTAGTGGTTCGGCAACAGAGACGACGGTGCCTGAGACGACTGCTGCGCCCGAGACGACTGCTGCGCCCGAGACGACGGCTGCGGCTTCGACGACGACTGTTGTGCCTGAGACGACTGTTGTGCCTGAGACGACTGCAGCTCCTGAGACGACTGCTGCGCCCGAGACGACGGCTGCGGCTTCGACGACGACCGCTGCCTCGGGCGAGGTGGTCAGCGAGGATCTCGAAGT
>JAPOJQ010000034.1 GCA_029978335.1 Actinomycetota bacterium | reverse complement strand
GTCTTCGAGCCGACGAACACGAAGTCATCCGGAAAGGATTGAAGTCGCGCAGCTTCGCGAGGAGTGATTGCTCGGTCGTCAAAGGGGTGGATGCACTTGCTGGAGGCCGGCGATGTGAATTTGACCGTAATCGTCGGCGCCGGTTCGTCCGCCGAGATCCGGGAGTAACAGGAGCTGTAGCCACTGGTAACAAGACCAGCAGGCAGGGCTGCCTTGCTGGCTCCAGCGTGCTGCATAACCTTGAGCATCTTCGCGTTGTGGTTCGCCGCGTCATGGAGGCTGACCGATCTGCCAGATCCACGCATCAGTCGTTGGTAGGGAGTCTTTGGAGCCGTCCTGTAGCGGGTGGAACTCTCACCAGAACGGAGCGCAGGGAGATCGCTGATGGCCTCCCACGCACTGATGGCCGCCGGGAGGCCTTCGCCAGCACCCAACATGCGGTCTCGATCTCGTACACCGATCGTCCTCCCCTTGAACGAGTGAGTAGGCGCAGGGAACGGGACTTCCTCGTCCGTAGCAAGGTCTGATCGAATCCCGAGCAGGAAAAAACGCTCTCTCTTCTGCGGCACGCCATAGTTGGCGGCGTTGAGAATCCGCCAATCGCAGCGGTAACCAAGCTCGCCGAAACCTCGCAGGAGGTCGGCGAGCAAGGCACCCTTGGTTGCGTTCACCAAACCCACTACGTTCTCCAGCAGGAAGACGCGAGGCCGGAGTTGAGCGACCATGCGTTGGTACTCCCTATAAAGCCTGTTCCGCGGATCGTCGAGCGTCGTGCCCCTACTTGGCCGAAGGGAAGAGAAGCCCTGGCACGGTGGGCCGCCAACGATGACATCGATCGCCTCCACCGAACCCGCCTCAAGTACCTGAGCCGCCGAGATCGCCTCTAGCGCTTCCGGTAGGACCTTTGCGCGGGTGTGATTCGCCTGCGCTGTTCGACATGCTGCCTCGTTCAGGTCGACTCCGGCGACCGTGACGAATCCTGGGTGAGCCCGACCCAAACCGAACGAGATTCCGCCCGTTCCACAAAAGAGGTCTAACACCCTGTACATCTCTCAGGTCCTTTCGGCCTAGTTGCGGGAAACTCAGCACACGGTACCGCCCGGGTCTCACACGGTTTTGTCTCCCCGTCACTTCTAGGTCGCTCGCCCCGTCGCCTTCGCCCAGCGGTCGACGTCGCGCCAGTCCCAGATGAGGCCGTTGCTCAGGGTCGCCAAAGGCTCGGGGAACTCGGGGTGGCGCTTGCGCCACTCATGCACCACTTGAGGGCGCTTCACGCCGAGACGTGAGGCGATCTCGGCTGCACCCACTAGGTCGTCGACGTCCACCTTGCGCCCCACGCAACGGGAAGAAGCACACCGCCGTCGTCACCTTCATCGACGGCCCACCCTGCGTCACCATCGCCACCGTCGAAGGCCGCCACGAGATCGCACTCATTCGTCAGCAGAACAAGCAGCGGCCGAACGCCGACGGCACCGTCACCCACTACGGGCGCTGGGCGTACCCCGACGACCCGATCGTGCCCGTCCATCTGCGCGGCGCCCACACGCTGATCCGCTTCAACTCGACCGACGAAGAGATCGCTGCCGGAAAGCGCCGCACACGCGCCGGCCGCGTGATCCCCGCCGGCGACCCCGATTTCCCGTCCACCTACGGCAGTCGCAACAACACCGAGAACCGGCACCACCAGCTGAAGCTCTCGCTCCCGAACAAGCGACTCAACGTTTGCGGCATCAACCGCGTCCGTCGGCGGATGCTCGCCCATTACCTCACCAAGAACCTCGACGCGGCGATCGCGTGGCACGAGCGGACCGGTGGTGATGTCAGCCACCTGTTCACGCTGCCACCATCACTCGCCGACGCCGCCTGACCGCACCCGAGGCGAGAGCCACCCGTCGGCCGCGTCCTACCTGCTGGCCGACGCCCGACCCGGGTGCTCAGCCGTCGGCTGAACGCCGCGTTGGCACTCCCGTTAGCCTGTCAAGCGGAGTTCCGCCGCGTGGCACCGGGTTTCGTGCCACGTTTCGGTCCATCCCCGCCGGGTTAGCTCAGTTGGTAGAGCACTTGACTTGTAATCATGTGGTCGCGAGTTCGATTCTCGCACCCGGCTCTGTTGTCAGGGAGCGGCGCTTTCTGCGCCGTGTTGGGTGTAGATCGCCCCGAGATGATGCGCAACCACATCAGCAAATCGAACTGGTTCGAATGCTGGGGCGCTGCCAGCAGGCACACACGACGGCACGGGTTCGACGGTGGCGTTCATGTGCGGATCGCAGAACAGCACACATGAGAATCGTTCGCGACCAGAGCGATTGTCGACGCGGTGCGGGGTTGCGTTGAGTCGACCGTTGCTCCAGCGATGCAACATCGATCCGGCATTCATCACGAACGCACCTTCAATCGGTTGTACATCAATCCACGTGCCATCGGGCTGCGCGACCTGCAAGCCGCCGGTGCCATCTTGGGCGACGAAGGTGATGCCACCGAAGTCGGTGTGGGGCGCTGAACCGAACTGATCAATCGGTGAGCCCGCATCCACCGGCGGGTAATGCAGCAACCTGAACCAGGTGGTCGGTACCCGATAGGTGTCAGCGATGCGGCCCTGCGCACCGATTGCCTCATCGATACGCGCGATCACACCGAGCGCCATATCGCGCATCGCGTCATGACATGCCGTGACCGGTTCCCTGAAGCCGGCGAGGTCAGGCCATTGGTTCGGGCCTGCTAGTGGGGTGCCGTGACGCACCTCTTCGGAGTCGAGCGCATCCTCACGCATCATCATGAACGACTCACTGCGGTTGGGCCGTGTGGCCGCCACGATTTCTGACGAGCGATCGACGGCTGTGCCATCGGCGATCCAGCCGCGATGATTGCGGTCGAGTGCGATCGCAGCCTTCGTTGCGGCTGGCAGCGCATGAAAACGTCGGGAGGCCTCGAAGGCGGCAGCAACCACGTCGTCAGGCACGCCGTGTCCGATCACCTGGGCGAATCCGATGCGTTCATATGCATCGATGAGTGCCGCCCCAACCTGTTGTGACTCAAGGGAGAGATCGATGATCGGAATCGATGGAGCGGCGGTCGGCACGGTGCGGACGTTAGCGACTGCGGGTCATCCGTACCGCTGCGGGCGTCGCGCGGACAGGGGTGCCGATCGGCGGGTACCCTCTTGGAGATGGAGGCTCGTCATTTCTCTCGACCCTCGCATCGCGCGATGGCGATGTGGTTGACCATCGGCTCGTTCGGACTTGCTGCGTGTGGTGGTTCGCAAGCTGCCGAAGAGACCACGACGACGACGATTGCGGAAGCGGTCGCGACCACGACCGCTGCGCCAACGACTACTGCGGCATCAACGACCACGACGACGACCTTGCCGCAGGTGGTGACGACCGGCGCCACTGTGGTCGTGGCAAATGCGAGCAGCGTGAACGGGTCAGCTGGCCGTATGACCGAGTTGTTGCAGGCCGAGGGTTTCGAACTCGGCACCCCGACGAACTCGACCGAGGGCAGCCTCGGTGCGTCGAAGATCTATTACGCAGCCGATGACGATGCCGCACTCGCTGTTGCTGAGTCGTTGGTGCGGGTGTTCGGTGGAGTGATCCAACTCGTTGAACTCCCGTCGGTGCCGCCGGTTGAATCATCTGATCTCGGTAGCGCGACCGTGTTGCTCGCACTGGGTGACGACTTCGCCGATCAAGCGATCCCCAATACTGGGCTCGCAACCGCAGCGTCAGATTCCTGATTCGACCCCCGTGCGCGTCGGTGTCACTCGGACGCGAGTTCGCGCACTCGAGCCAAGAGCACATCGAGCGCCGGACGGTTGAGGCCACCCTCGGGGATGATCACGTCAGCATGGGCTCGGCTCGGCTCGATGAAATCTTCGTGACTCGGGCGAACGGTGGCGAGGGATTGATTGATGATGCTGTCGGGGGTTCGACCCCGCTCGACCACATCACGGCTTAATCGACGAATGAATCGCAGGTCGGCTGGCGTGTCGACGAATACCTTCAGGTCGAAGCGTTCCCGCAAGGTTGATTCCCACAACACGAGAATGCCTTCGACGACGACGACGGGAGCCGGTTGCACCAGGTTGACCTCAGCGGTGCGGTCGTGGATCGCGTAGTCATAGACCGGTACCGGAGCTGGCCTCCCCGTCACCAATTCGTCAAGGTGCTCAACCAGCAGTTCCCAGTCGAACGCGGTCGGATGGTCATAGTTGGCGGCCGCTCGTTCTTCCATCGACTGGTGGGTACGGCGGATGTAGTAAGCGTCGAGTTTCACCGTCGCAATCGACGGTGCGCCGAGGGTCTCCGCGAGACGTTCGACAATCGTTGTTTTTCCTGACGATGTGCCGCCGGCAACACCAATGATGAACGGCCGTTGTGCCACGGCACGGCAGGTTAGATGACGAACTCGGTAACGAACCTCTCGGTGGTGCTTGTGTCGCGGGCCTCCGGCCGGTAAGCCTGTGTGCGTGATCACCGATCGTCAGCGCGCCATCCTCGATTTCGAACGTTCATGGTGGACGCTTGACGAACCCCGCGATCGGGCGATCCGTGCACGCTTTCAGTGTTCGGTCGACGAGTACCATGCCGAGTTGAACGAGTTGCTCGAACTCTCCGAAGCAGCAGAGCACGACGCTTTGTTGGTGCGGAGACTGCAGCGTCAGCGCACCCGTCGCCGGCGTGAGCGGCTCGAGACCGGGACCGACGCACCAGGAGGCACTTCGCGATGAGTGACACCCGAGATCCAAGCGGCGGCATCCCGCGCCGAGTACCCCGCAATGAGCCAGCCCAAGTGGCGGGCGGTGTGGCGATCGTGTTGGCCGTCATTGCTGTGGTCGCAGGCTTTTTGATTCTTCGTTCGATCTCGTCGAGCGGTGATGCCGTGATCGGTGGGCCGGTCGACACCACCCCGATCGAGACCTCCACGACGGTTGATCCATTGGCGACGACGACCACCGTTGCAATTGAGACGACGACCACCGTGTCGGGTCCGGTCACGGTCGGAGCGTCGGTGATCGTTGCCAACGCCAATGGCGTGTCGGGTTCGGCTGGGTTGTTGAGCGATGAGCTTGCTGGCGTTGGCTACTCGATGGGGTCGCCAACCAATGCGTCAGCGTCGATCGGTGGCACCTTGGAACAGACCGTCGTCTACTACGACTCGGGAATCCCCGCAGCGCAAGCGGTCGCAGAATCGGTTGCTGAGTCACTCGGTGGTGTCTCATCGATTGCACCGGTGCAGACTCCCGCACCGACGCAAACCGGCTCGCTCGATGGCGCCGGTGTGCTCATCATGTTGGGCCTCGACAAAGCGGGACGCACCTTGGCAGAACTGGCGCCGGCAACGGTCACTGAAGTGCCCGCGGGTGTCACCGAGACGAGTGCTGGCTGATCAACTCACGCGCTGCGTCAGTGATGCACCGACGTGGTTCACGTAGCGCACGGTCGATGCCGTAGCGATCGGCGATCGCAATGGTGGGCAGCCGATCGGCGACGTCGGCGTCAGCAATGCCACAGATGATGGCGACCGGTAGTTGACGCGCCGCGGCGAGTTCGGCGACGCCACCGACCACTTTGCCTTCGAAACTCTGTGCATCGAGGTGCCCTTCAGCGGTGATGACGAGATCGCAGTGTTCGAGCGCATCGTGGAGCCCTGCTTCATCGGCAACGAGGCTGAAACCGGGTTCGATGCGTCCGCCGAGTGCCACGAGGCCGCCCGCAAGTCCGCCCGCTGCTCCTGATCCGGGTAGCGCCGACACGTCGACGCCGTAGTCATCGAGGTACTGCTGGGCGAGCGACTCGAGTCGTCGTTGCAACAGTTTGACCTCGGCTGGTGATGCGCCTTTTTGTGGAGCGAAGACCGGCGCCGCATCAGCGAAGACGGTGGTCACGTCGCAGGCGACCAACAGGTCGATGCCGGCGATCCTCCCCGGCGAGCCGATGGCTTGCACCGCTCCAAGGCCTCCGTCGGTGGTGGCGCTGCCGCCGAGACCGACGATGATTCGGCGAGCACCGGCAGCAACGGCGGCGATGATGAGTTCGCCAACACCGGCGGTGGTGGCGTCGAGCGGACGATTCTGTTCAGCCCCTCCTGCGATGGTGAGCCCAGAGGCGAGCGCCATTTCGATGATGGCGGTCCGCCCATCGATGCGCCAGCCGGCGTCAACAGGAGTCCCGAGCGGCCCGGTCACCCGATTCGAGCGGTTTGGGCCACCAAATACCTCAAGCAGTCCTTCGCCCCCGTCAGCAAGCGGCACTTCGGTGATCTCGTGGCCGAGGTCCCAGCACGCATCACCGATTGCGGCTGCCACCTCATGCGCGGTGGCGGTGCCGCGAAATTTGTCGACGGCGGCGAGGATGCGCACGACCACAACCTAGTGCGCTCGGCTGTCACGAATTCCGACTCATTCGGTAGTCTTTCGGTCATGGCCGTGACCGTTCGCATCCCCACCACGCTCCGCCCGATGTCAGGCGGTGCCAAGCAGGTTGAGGTCGAGCCAGGCACCCTCCGTGAAGTGATCGCGTCGTTGGATGCTGCGCATGCGGGCTTCGCTGACCGTTTGCTCGACGACGAGGGCGGTCTCCGCAAGTTCGTCAATATCTTCGTCGACGACGACGACGTGCGTTATCTCGATGGCCTCAACACGGCCGTCGCCGATGGCATCACCGTCAGCATCATCCCCGCTGTCGCCGGCGGAGCCTGAATTCCGAACGGGCGGTGAGCCCGTTGCGTCCTCCGATTGCTGGTTGGCAGTCGTCCTTGTAGAGTGCTAGCACTCTGACACACCGAGTGCCAGAGAGTCGGCCGCAAGGCCACGCATCCACTGTCGTAATCGACCGTCCAACGGAGGACACCGAAGATGCCGAAGATGATTGCATTCGACGCCGAGGCACGCCGCGGGCTCGAAGCGGGCATGAACAAGCTCGCCGACGCCGTTCGCGTCACACTCGGACCAAAGGGCCGCAATGTCGTGCTCGAGAAGAAGTGGGGCGCACCCACGATCACCAACGACGGTGTGTCGATCGCCAAGGAGATCGAACTCGACGATCCCTACGAGCGCATCGGCGCTGAACTCGTCAAAGAAGTCGCCAAAAAGACCGACGATGTCGCCGGTGACGGCACCACCACCGCAACCGTGCTCGCTTGGGCAATGGTTCGCGAAGGCATTCGCAACGTTGCAGCCGGCGCCAACCCAATGGGTCTCAAGCGCGGTATCGAAGCAGCGGTTGAGGCAGCGGTCGCGTCGGTTCGCGCGCTGGCCAAGGAAGTTGATTCGAAAGAGCAGATCGCGCAGGTCGCAGCGATTTCAGCTGCCGACCCGGAGATCGGCCAGATGATCTCCGACGCCATCGACAAGGTCGGCAAAGACGGCGTGATCACCGTTGAAGAGAGCCAGACGTTCGGCATGGACATGGACCTCGTCGAGGGCATGCGCTTCGACAAGGGCTACATCTCGCCGTACTTCGTGACCGACACCGACCGCATGGAAGCATCGCTCGACGACGCCTACATCTTGCTCGTGTCGTCGAAGATCACGAACGTGCGCGACATGGTGCCCGTACTCGAAAAGGTGATGCAGTCGGGCAAGCCGCTCGTCATCATCGCCGAAGACATCGAAGGTGAAGCCCTCGCCACCCTCGTGGTGAACAAGATCCGCGGCACGTTCCGCTCGGCTGCGGTGAAGGCGCCAGGTTTTGGCGAGCGTCGCAAGGCCATGCTCCAAGACATCGCCATCCTCACTGGTGGTCAGGTCATCAGCGAAGAGGTCGGGCTCAAGCTTGAGAACGCCACGCTCGACCTGCTCGGCACTGCGAAGCGTGTGGTCATCACCAAGGATGAGACGACGATCGTCGAAGGTGCGGGCAACTCCGATGACATCAAGGGTCGGATCAACCAGATCAAGGCGGAGATCGACAACACCGACTCCGACTACGACCGCGAGAAGCTCCAAGAGCGTCTCGCGAAGTTGACCGGTGGTGTGGCCGTGTTGAAGGTTGGCGCGGCCACTGAGGTCGAACTCAAGGAGAAGAAGCACCGCATCGAAGACGCAGTGTCGACCACCAAGGCTGCGATCGAAGAAGGCGTGGTGCCCGGCGGCGGTGTTGCCCTGCTCCGTAGCGTCGACGCGGTTGAGGCTCGCATCGCCGAACTCGACGGCGACGAGGCGACGGGCGCGAAGATTGTCGCTCACGCCTTGACGGCTCCGCTCCGTCAGATTGCCGAGAACGCTGGCATGGAAGGCGGCGTGGTGATCGACAAGGTTCGCGCGTTGTCGGGCGCTGAAGGCTTGAACGCGGCCACCGGTGTGTATGAGGACCTCGTCAAACTCGGCGTCATCGACGCAGCGAAGGTGACTCGTTCGGCGTTGCAGAACGCAGCATCGATCGCGGCGCTGTTCCTCACCACCGAGGCCATCGTCGCCGACAAGCCAGAAGCAAGTGCCCCGGCCATGCCCGGCGGCGACATGGACTTCTGACCGTCCTCAGATCAGTCGGTATCGGGCCCGGGGGTAACCCCGGGCCCGTTCCGCGTCCGTAGCCTGCAATCGTGCTCGCCCTCGTCACCGCCCAGTCGGCCCGCTCGCTCGACACCGATCTGCCACTACTCATCGACGCCTTCGGCGAACTCGATGTGTGCGTCGAGATCGCCGCCTGGGATGACCCCGACGTCGACTGGTCACGCTTTGACGCGGTGGTGCTGCGTTCAACGTGGGATTATCACCGACGACTCGATGCGTTCGACCAATGGCTTGAGCGAGTAGCAGCGGTCACGACGCTATGGAATCCGCTGTCGCTCGTTCGATGGAACCTCGACAAGCGCTACTTGCTCGAGGTGGCGACGTGGGGTGTGCCGATCGTGCCGACGCTCGCCGTGGCGTCGGTCGCCGAACTCGATGATGCATCGATCCACGCGAGTCTCGTTGGCGACGTGGTGGTGAAACCCGCGATCGGTGCCGGGGCGAATGGTGCCCGTCGCATTGTTGACGACCCTCCGACAGCGTTAGGACACGCACGCTCCCTGCTCGACGCGGGCTCGACGGCGCTGATTCAGCCGTACGTGACCGCCGTCGATACGAGTGGCGAAACCGGCATCGTCACCGTCGGTGGACGCGTGAGTCATGCCTTTGGTAAGGCAGCGATACTCACCGGCGATCCCGAATGGGCAGATGGCCTCTACGTGACGGAAACGATCGACGCGCGGATTGCCACTGCAGCCGAACTTGACATCGCACACGCCGTCATGGCGAACCTCACGGCTACTGCCTATGCGCGAATCGACCTGCTGCCTGGTCCCGATGGTCCGATGGTGAGCGAGATCGAACTGATCGAACCATCGCTGTTCCTCCATGTCGACGAAGGCGCACCAGCACGAGCAGCGGCGGCCTTCGCCTCACTGACCTCTCGGTAGCCTCATCCCATGCGTCTCGAGACCGGAGTGTGCGTACTCCACCTGTTCTGCTCGCCAACGGCCACCACCGACCGAGGTGCCGTGATCGCTGCGATCACCGCCGCTGAACACGCCGACTGTCAGGTGGTGACCGCCGCAATGCTCGGGCACCGATGCGACATCGGAGTGATGGTGATCGGTGCTGATGTGCGAGCAATACGTTCGCTGCAGACCGCACTGCAGCGAGCTGGCCTTGTGATCCGCTCCAGCTATCTGAGCATCACCGAGGTCAGCGAATACGCCAAGGGATTGCCGGCCGAGATGCTGCAGGATCGTCTCTATCCGAACCTTCCTCCAGAGGGCAAGCCGGCGTTCTGTTTCTATCCGATGAGCAAGCGACGCGAAGGCCACGCCAACTGGTACGCCACGCCGTTCGCTGAGCGCAGCGAGATGATGATGGAACACGGCAAGAGCGGCAGGGCCTTTGCCGGCCGCATCGTTCAACTCGTCACCGCATCGACAGGGCTCGACACTCATGAATGGGGCGTCACGTTGTTCGGCGAGTCGATGGAAGTCATCAAAGATGTCGTCTACACGATGCGTTTCGACCGAGGATCAGCGCTCTATGGCGACTTCGGTGATTTCTACGTGGGCTATCTCGCCAACGTCGACGAGATGATCTGACCCGCTAGGGCGCTTCGAAGCCGGTTTCGTTAAAGATGTATTCACGGCCGGTGTCATCAAATCGAAATTCCCTGAACCAGGCCTTGCTGAGGTCGCCTGTCGACGACAAGTCGACGTTGCCCGACAGTCCGTTGTAGTCGATCTGAAGACCTTGGTCGATGAGGTCAGCACACTCGGCGAATGTGGTGCAGATGCGGCCACCCGCTGACACCGACGCCATTTGATTGGCGATGGAACGCGGGGCATCCGAACCTGCCTGGAGCGCAGCAAGTGCGATCAACATCGTGCAGTCGTACGCATTGGTTGCGAATGCGCCAACTGGTGATTCGACGGCGGTCACGATCGCCCGGGGTGCCACACCGACAATCGTCGCTCGTAGACGGTTCGACAGCCCTGCAATCACGTCGGTAGCGGTACGAAGACTGTCGTTCACCACGATGAACGGTGTTGCCGCGTCAGGGTTGGCAGCAAGCGCTGCATCGATGGCGCTCAACATTCGGCCCCCATCGTCGGTGTCACCAATGACGGCGATGATGCGCGCGCCGTTTGATAGCGCCTCGGTTGCCTCGTCGGACAGATCCGAGTCGTCACCCGAGAATGGAATGATCTCCGATACCGAGAGGCTGGCCCGTGCGCCGACTGCTGTCGCAAGCGACTCAGCAAGGCCGCGGCCATAAGGGTCATCAAGGTGCACGATGGTGATCGATCCACTGCCGGTGCGCGCTGCGGTGCGGGCCAGGGCCGACATCTGCACGCTGTCACTGCCGACGGTTCGATAGAACAAGTTGGCATCGGGGAAGCGGTCGAGCAGTTGGGCGGTCGCCGACGGCGAGCAGACGAGCACGCCGGCTTCGACGGCCTGATTCAGCACCGCCAGCGCTTTCGTCGACGATGCCGGACCGATGATGGCGTCGGCGCCGGCCTGGATCGTGGCGCGCAGATCGACTGAGGTTGCTTCATCGACGAAGTCCACCTCAACCGGCTCACCCAGCACACCGCCAGCAGCATTGATGGCGCTCACTGCCACCCGAACGGCATCGGACATCGGTACACCAAGACGCGCACCAGCGCCGGTCGTTGGGAGGTGCACCGACAACCGCAACACGCCATCATCGATACGACTGGGGCCAATGGTGGTTGGCGGCGCCGAGATGGTGAGATCGGGCCCAGCAGCTGGCGTATCAGCGCACCCGGTGATGAGAACGGCACTAGCTGCAACGACGCCGAGGAAACGAGCAGTTCGCGCGCGGCGATGAGGGGACAACGACGCACGCGGCATGGTCTCACGATAGAAGGAACGAGTGGATGAGACGCGGCGCCCCGTCGAAGACCTTCGTGCTGCCTGCCAGTCGGCAATCCCGAATTGGATGCGCCAGTCGGTGATGCGCCATGTTGATCGCGACGGGCTGGATCGTGAGCGCGCCGAGGCGCTGCTCGCGCAACGACTACCAGCGGCGGTCGAGTGCTTGCTGGCCGATCTCGATGCACTGTTCGACGCTGACGTTGATGTTCAGCGAACAAATCCACTGGCGGTGATCCGCCAACACCTCACCGCCGTCACGACGATCCTCGACGACCTCGGCGCGACGGTGCCGCACCGGGACCCCTTTGATCAGCGCATTGCCCCCGATGACCGTTACGCCGTCGGGCCTGCAACATGGGCCGACGTGGATGTGTCGCTCGCTGAGCCAGGACTGGTGTGGGGCGCATGGAAGGCTGCGCTCATTCTCCAACGCCGGCGAGACGAGGGACTTCGCTAAGTCCGCAGCAATCCGGACGGTAGATGGCGACATGGTGTCGTCGCCGGCCCTACCCTGAGGCGCAATGGTGAAAGCCCCCGATGTCGCCACCCAACGACGCACGGTGATCGAATCGTCGTCGGCACGTGGACGTGAGTTCGTTGCTGAACTCGCTGCGGTCACCGACGCCTGGATCGCTGGCTTGCACGACGCCGCGCGCGAGTCCAATGCCCGAGCGCCGCGCACTGCGTTACTCGCCATTGGTGGGTACGGACGTGGCGAACTCGCTCCGTTCAGTGATCTCGATGTACTGCTCATCCATCGCTCCCGCCCCGACCGCGTCGAGGCGGTGGCATCGGCGATCTGGTATCCGATCTGGGACGCAGGGTGCATCCTCGGACATGCGGTTCGCAGCATCGACGAACAAACCGAACTTGCCAAGAACGACCTCGACACGGCGACGAGCCTGTTGACCGCTCGCTTCATCGCCGGTGACGAACGGCTTGCCGCTGAGGTGATCGACATGGGACGGTCGCTCTGGCGGCGACGGCGCAAACGATGGTTTGCCGAACTGCGAGAGCGGGTTCGTGACCGTCAGGCCGAAGCAGGCGATGTTGCCTACATGCTCGAACCCGACCTGAAAGACGGTCACGGCGGATTGCGCGATGTCCAGTCGCTGTGGTGGGCCCAAGCCGGTGGCATGGCGATCCGTGCAGATGATCTCGAGTCGCTTGACGAGTGTTACTCGACATTGATGCGAGCCCGTGTTGGGTTGCATCGGGCGTCGGGCCGGCGAGGCGAGGTGCTCCGGCTCGAAGATCAAGACGCCACCGCTCGCTCAGCGGGCTACCCAGACGCCGACGCGATGATGGCGGACATCTCGGCGGCAGCTCGCACGATTGCATGGATCGCTGACGAGAACTGGGGTCGGCTCGGACGCATCGGCGACGGTCGGCCGACGGTGATGGCGCCCGGCATCGACCTTGTTGAAGGTGAGATCGAACTCGCCGATGATGCGAACCCGGCGAGTGACCCGACGCTGATACTTCGTGTTGCTCAAGCCGCTGCTCGAAACGGTGCACGTATCGGACGTCGCAGCCTCGACCGGTTGACCGCAGAAATGCCTGACTGGCCGGAGACCTGGCCAGCTGGCGCGGTTGACGATCTCGTGGCGTTGCTCCTCGAAGGGCACGCTGCGATTCCGGTGCTCGAAACGCTCGACCAACGTGCGCTCATCGAACGGATTCTTCCCGAGTGGCAACCGGTGCGGTCACGGCCACAGCGCAACGCCTATCACCGCTTCACCGTCGACCGTCATCTGTGGGAAGCAGCAGCCAATGTTGCGACCCTCGCGCATCGGGTGCAACGGCCTGATCTTTTGGTGCTCGGGGCCTTGCTGCACGACATCGGTAAGGGCTACCCGGGTGATCACACCGTGGTCGGCATGGCGTTGGTGCGCGAGCGGATCGGGCCTCGACTTGGTCTCAGCGATGCTGACATCGAGGTGCTCGTGGCGATGGTGGAGCACCATCTGTTATTGCCCGATGTGGCGATGCGACGCGATCTCAGCGATCCGTCAACGATTGCCCAAGTCGCTGACGCCGTCGGTGACGTCGTACGACTCGAACTGCTGCATGCGCTCACCGAAGGTGACTCGAAAGCGACCGGCCCATCGGCATGGGGTTCATGGAAAGAGGGTCTGGTCAACGATTTGGTCAACCGTGTGCAACACGTGCTCGGTGGTGGCGCCGTTGCTGAAGTCACGTGGCGATTGTTCCCCGACGCTGAAACCCTCGGACGAATGGCGACAGGGGAGACCTCGGTTGTCACCGAGGAGGACCGCATCACCGTGGTGACCCCCGACATCCCCGGTGCCTTCTCGCGCGTTGCCGGTGTGTTGTCACTGCATGGGCTCGATGTGGCCAGTGCGCAGGCCCACTCGGATGAGCCGCAGCCGGGCCGGCCGGCAATGGCGGCGTCACAATTCTTGATCATTCGGCCGCGCGACGGTATCGAGTGGCAGCCGGTTGTCGCTGATCTCGATAGGGCGCTGCATGGCCAATTGGCAATCGAAGCGCGCCTTGCCGAACGTGCGCGCACCTATCGCCGTCGACGCGCAACCCAAGCTGCGCTTCCAGGAGATCCGACCGTGGTGTTCCACGATGGTGCGTCGAGCAACGCCACGGTGATCGAAGTTCGATGCGTGTCAAAGGTGGGCGTATTGCACCGGATCACGAAATCGCTCGCCGAACTCGATCTCGACATCCGACACGCAACCGTGCAGACGATTGGCATGGAGGTCGTCGACACGTTCTATGTGCGTACGCGCGCCGGCACGCTGCTCGAAGATCGTTTTCATCGCGATGAAGTACGCCGAGCCGTACTGCACGTGGTCGGCTGACGACTAGGTTGACAGCGATGGCTGACGCGGTTCCCGATCCGAGGGATCTTGCTCGTTGGAGCGACACGCTTGCGGCGATTGCGCGCACGGGGATGGGTTTCACCGAGAGCCTGTACGAGCGTGAGCGTTACGAAGAAGTGCTCCATGTCGCCGCTGATATCAAGGCCGCTGCCAACGAACTGGCAGAGGGCATCGAGACTGCTCGTGAGACTGATCACTTCGTCCAAGAGTGGATGTCGAATATCGGCGAAGGTGTTCCCGGCTATGTGACGCCGAAGGTCGCTATCGGTGCAATTGTCGGCAATGACGACGGCGAGATGTTGCTGGTACAGCGTCGCGAGTCGGGCGTGTGGCTCTATCCAACGGGGTGGGCTGATGTGGGCTATTCGCCATCAGAGGTCGCGGTGAAGGAGGTCTCAGAGGAGACCGGAATCGAGTGTGAACCGGTGCGCCTGCTGTCGGTGATCGACGGTCAGCGCATGGGCTTCTCACGGTTTGGCATGTACATGTTGCTCTTCCACTGCCGGGCAACGGGCGGTGCGTTGTCGGGCCATCCACTTGAGACGAGCGATGTCGGTTGGTTCGCTGAGGGCCGACTCCCTGAGGTCACCGCTGGGGTGAGCTGGTGGGGATCAATGGCGTTCGCTGCGATTCGCGGCGAGGAGATGGAGTGTTCGTTCGACGTGCCGCGTTCGCCGGTGTGGCGTCACGAATCGTGAATCGACGCCGGTCAGGCGTCGCCGTCGTGTTCGCGCAAAAACTGTTCGACTTCACCGAGGAGGTCAGCTGATTCCGACAGGTCGATCGGACCGCTGTCATCGTCATCGTCGTCCATGTCATCGACGAGCGACTCGAGGTGCTCGATGTGGATGACGAGGTCATCATCATCTGAGATCAAGGCTTCAATGCGAGCGTCGTATTCGTCGATCTCGGCTGCCAAACCACCGGTGGGGGCAGGGGTGCCGATCATCTGCGTGGCGCGCTCGATGAGTGCAACGGCAGCTTTGGGTGAAGGCACTTGCGATGCGTAGCCGGGCACTGCTGCCCACAGTGAGGCGCATGGGAGGCCTGCAGTGGTGAGCGCGTCCTGGAGCACGCCAACAATGCCGGTTGGGCCTTCGTAGCGGGAGCGATCAAGATCAAAGCGATCGATGAGGTCGTCGTCGCTCGCAGTACCGATCACATGCACCGGTCGCGTGTGCGGCACATCGGCGAGCAACGCGCCGAGGCTGATCACCATTCGACATCCGAACTTGAGTGCGAGAGCGGTGATGTGGGCGGAGAACAGTTGCCAACGCAACGCCGGCTCCGGACCGAGTACGAAGATCACGTCGCCGCCCGGCATCGACGCGGACCATGCCCCAACGGTTGGCCACACGATGCTGCGGCGCTGCTCGTCATCGAGTCGGACGTGTGGTCGAACGGTGGCGAAGTCGGTGAAAATCTCAGGATCGATCTCGGCCAATGGTGTCGCGCCGCTCGTTTCGATGAGCGTGGTGACGGCGGTGGATGCGGCGTCGCCGGCGTCGTTCCAACCCGTAAAGGCGATCACCATGACCGGGTTGGTCAACTCGGGTTCGGCGTGCCAGCGGATGTGCCGGGTGACGGGCTCCATGACAGTTCCGAGGCTACCGGCGATGTGCGATGTCGTGGTCGGTGGTGGGGGATACGGTGCGGGACATGAGCGTTTCGATCAGGGCTGCCTCCGAGGTGGATGATGCGGTTGTTGCGGCGTTTGCGCGGCTGATTCCCCAGTTGTCGTCATCGTCTCCGGCGCCGACGGCTGCTGACCTATTGGCCATCGTTGATAACCCGAACTCGGTGTTGTTCCTCGCCGAGGTTGACGGGGCGCTCGTCGGCAGCCTCACCTTGGTCTTCTATCGAATCCCGACGGGGTTAAAGGCGTGGATCGAGGATGTGGTGGTCGACGCGTCGGCCCGCGGTCATGGTGTAGGTGAGGCATTGAATCTCGCCGCCATCGCTGAGGCACGTGCCCGCGGTGCAAAGAACGTGTCGTTGACCAGTCGGTCAAGTCGCGAAGCGGCAAATCGGTTGTATCAACGCTTGGGGTTCACGCCCTATGAGACGAACCTCTACCGGTACTCACTCGACGATTGAGCAGTGACGTCGGGGCGGGGTGATCCGCTCTGATCAGATACGCCTGAGCACGACCCAGGTAAACGGCTGTTCGCTGCCCCAAGGTGTGACATGGATGCGTCGTAGTGATGACTCCAGTTTGAATGCTGGGCTGAAGATGCTGCCCAGCTCATCTGCCGAGTACCGCATCGTCGGGAGGCCCGAGCACTGCTGCGGTCCATCATTGGCGAATGTGGCCATCACGAGATGGCCTCCTCGCTGAACCGACCGTGCTGCGGTCGCCACGTAACGAGAGCGATCCTCATCGTGAAGAAAATGGAATACGGCCCGATCGTGCCAAACGTCGAGCGGTCTGTCGGTCGAGAAGTCGAGCACTGCACCAGTGATCAACTCGATCTCGGCGCAACGGTCCGCAAGGCGACAGCACACCGCTTGCAGAGCCTCAGTCGAGAGGTCCAATAGGACGATCCTCGTCCATCCGGTATCGAGCAGATGATCAGCGAGCGTGGACACTCCTGCCCCGACATCAATGATCGACGTTCGATCGTGACGGGGACCGATCAACTCGACCGAAATCGTGGGCGACTCCTGCGTCCAACTCATCTCGTCCGTCGAGCGCGATGTGTAGATGGAGTCCCAGTGCCCAGCGGCTTCCATGGGTGCGGACCCTATGTCAGCCCACCTGCGGCGTCGAGCAGATTGCTACCGTGCCGACGTGGTCGGTGCCGGAACCCTCATCAATGTGATCGCCGTGTTGGTCGGCTCGGGGGTTGGCGTGGTGGTCGGGGATCGCCTTCGCGAACGCACCCGTACAACTGTCACCGACGGTCTCGGCCTGATCACACTCGTGGTCGGGGCACTCAACGTGATGGCGATCGGTGATGTGGCGTTCGGTGATGCTGTCGGTGGCGACTGGACGCTGATCGTGGTGCTGGGTGCCGTGGTGCTCGGTGGCATCATCGGCTCACTGCTCGGCGTCGAGACCGGCCTTGAACATCTGGGTGGATGGCTGCAGCGTCGACTCAGCACTGACGACTCGGGACCGGCAAGGGCCCGCTTCATCGAGGGTTACGTGAGCGCGTCGCTGCTCTTTTGCGTTGGCCCGCTCACCATCCTCGGATCGATTAGCGATGGGCTCGGCACCGGCATCGATCAACTGGTGTTGAAGTCGTCGCTGGACCTCTTCGCTGCAACGGCATTCGCTGCGTCGTTGGGCATCGGTGTGGCTGCCTCGGCGGTCACGGTGCTCGTGGTGCAAGGGTCGTTGACCGTGCTGGGGGTGGTGTTTGGATCGTTTATGCCCGACTCGTTGATTGCTGCGATGACGGCAACCGGTGGTGTCTTGTTGCTCGGCATCGGGCTTCGCTTGTTACAGGTTCGCCGGGTTGCGGTGGCCGACATGCTGCCTGCTCTCGTGTTGGCCCCGTTGATCACGGCGGTCGTCGACCTCGTGCGCTGAATTCTGGTGGTTGTCCGACTGGTACCGTCGGTGACACACACCGGTGGGTAGATGGGGGTCAACCATGGCGGAGATTCAGGGTTCGTGCGATTCGCGGTTTGAAGAGATGCAGCGCATCTTGTCGGCCAATCTCGATTCGGGTGCCGATATCGGAGCGTCGGTAGCGGTCGTGCTCGATGGCGAACTCGTCGTCGATATGTGGGGTGGCTACACCGGACCTGACCGATCGTCGCCATGGCAGTCAGACACGATCGTGAATGTCTGGTCGACGACCAAGACGATGATGGCGTTGAGTGCGTTGATGTGTGTCGACCGCGGTTTGATCGATCCGGATGCACCGGTTGCTCGCTATTGGCCCGAGTTCGCCCAGAACGGCAAGGAGGGCGTGCTGGTGCGTCACTTGCTCGGCCACACCTCAGGGGTGTCGGGTTGGGATCAGCCAGTGACCTTGACCGACTTGTACGACTGGGAGGCGAGCACCGGCAAGTTGGCAGCCCAGGCCCCATGGTGGGAACCGGGCAGCGCGAGCGGCTATCACGCGTTGAATCAAGGCCATCTCGTCGGCGAGGTCATCCGTCGGGTGACGGGTCGAAAACTGGGTGAGTTCTTTCCGGTTGAAGTTGCCGCGCCGTTTGGCATCGACTTTCACATTGGCCTCCAAGAAAGCAAGTTCGATCGGGTGGCAACGCTCACGCCGCCACCGCCGCCACCGTGGGATCTGACGGCTCTCGATCCCGAGATGGTGGTCGTGAAGACC
>JAPOJQ010000017.1 GCA_029978335.1 Actinomycetota bacterium | reverse complement strand
TGCATCCGCTACAAACACCATCGCATCCGCATCACCGAACGAATCTGAACCCATCATGCCGACCGAACGACGCTCGGCGGTGTCGGCCACCCACAGACACATCGTGACCGTGCCCTCGGCCCCCGTCGCAACCGCCACCTTTCGATCAAATCCAACAGGTGACGCCGGAGTTGCCGGGATTATCACGCTCGACAATGACGGCGACTGCGACTCGTCGCCACCACATGCAGCGGCCGCGCTGACGCACACCACCAGCGCAATAACTGACCGCATCACACCGGAAACACGCGCAACAGGTGATGCCAGCGGCACCCGCAACAGGCCTCAACCACATAGGCCCGCAGATCGCGGCCAGTTGCCGACAGTTGTCGTAGTTCCTTAGCCGACGACACACATCGGCCGTGCGGCGGCAGTCGATGACCAAACACATAGGTAACGAGTCGGAGATTTTCTTGCTCGCACACAGGGCAGAGCGCCTCGGTTTCGGTACCAACGTTCGCCGCCGCACGAATCAATTCCGGATGTGCATCACACACTTCATCGCGGCGGAGACGGCCGATTCGAATTTGATTGATCAGCATCCGGCGTGCCAATCGATGGTCGACAATGCCACCTCGTTCAGGCGCACCTCGCAGGCGACCCACCGAAAAGTCAGCCGTCGACATAAGGCGAGGATACTCGTCACCGTCACGGCACCTCGGGCGGAGAATCCACCGGCCCCACCCTCATCACCACCACACTGGACCCATGACCGATTCCCATCGATCGATCCGACTCGGCGCCCTCGGGCCCGATCAGATCACCCGTCGGATCACCGGCGACCTCACCACGCTCAACCGGGTGCTCGAGCTCGGCATCGGAGCAAACCTGAATTCTCTTGTGCCCGCCCTCGCTGGCGTCAAGGCGATCGCTGTCGATCCGGACCTCGGGCGCCTCGCTGCCCTGCGTGAACGCGCGGCACACGTCGAGGCCGTCGTCGAATGCCACCATGCCGACCTCGGCGACCTCGGCTTCGCCATGAGTTCATCAATTTACCTCGTCATCGCCGATGGCTCACTCGATCAGGTTGACGACCTCGGCCGCGTGCTTCGCCAAGTACATCGCGTGTTGCGCGCAGGACGACCCCTCGTATTGGCAGTCCGTCATCCATTCGACGCTGTCAGCGCACCAGATCCAGCCAGTGGTCGAGTTGGTGTGTCCTATGGCAGCACGGCGCGAACCATCGGTGACTGGATCGACGCACTTCGACGAGCCAATTTCGACGTCGACCTCCTCCGGGAATTCGGCGTCGCGCCACCACAACTCATTCCCCACACCATGGTGATCCGAGCCCACAAACTCGGTGACTGATTCAGCGGTCGCCGGCAAGCTCTGATTCGATCAGGCTCGCCGGTCGAGGTCGACCGAAGAGATACCCCTGGCCGCGATCACAACGGAGATCGCGCAGGCGTTGCAACTGCAATGGGCTCTCGACCCCTTCAGCGACGACCGTCAATCCGAGCGCTCTTCCCAACTGCACGACCGCTTCAACGATCGTCGAATCTTCCTCTTCGATACCAAGGCCCGTGACGAAGCTCCGGTCGATCTTGATCGCCTCAACCGGGAACCGTTTGAGGTACGTCAACGATGAATAGCCCGTGCCGAAATCATCGACCGACAGATGAACGCCAAGTCCACGAACTTCACGCAAGGTCGAGGTGGCAGCACGGGCGTCGGCGAGCAACGCCGACTCAGTGATTTCAAACCACACCGAATCAGGATCGAGCCCGGTCTCATCGAGCACCTCGATCACGGTCGGCAAGAACGACGGATCGACGAGTTGTCGACTTCCGACATTCACCGCCACCGAGCCCTCAGCGAACGAATGCCCCGCCGCTCGCCAGCGCGCCATCTGTGACAACGCCGTGCGCATCATCTCGGCACCGAGCGTCACCAAGAGACCCGACTCCTCAGCGAAGGGCAGAAACTGCGCCGGCGGCAACAACCCTCGATCCGGGTGCAGCCAGCGCGCCACCACTTCAAACCCAGTCAGACGACCACTCTGCAACTCGACGATCGGCTGGAAGTACGGCACGATTTCTGAACGCTCAAGGCCACGTCGCAACTCACCGACGGTGCGCAGTGCGTGCACCCCCGACTCGTGACCTCCGGCCTGATACGCCTCCACACAGTCACGACCCCTGCTCTTGGCCCGATACATCGCCGCATCGGCATCTCGCAGCATCTCGTCAGGACTCATGCCGGCATCGTGATTCGTTGCCCACCCGACGCTCACCGTGACAAAGAACTCGTGTCCATCGACTTCAACCGGCGGATGAACGGCGGTCCGCAATCGTTCCGCTGCAACCGCCGCATCCACTGGCCCACCCCGCCCATTGAGCACCACGACAAATTCATCGCCACCAAAACGCGCCAGAAGGTCGCCTTCGCGAACCGCTCCCGCCAGGCGGCCGGCCACTTGGCGCAACAAATCGTCACCAAGAGCATGACCGAGACTGTCGTTCACCACCTTGAAGTGGTCGAGATCGATGAACAACAAGCCGACCGAACCCGGCTGCGCACCCGTCAAACGCTGCTGCAAGACCTGCATGAGGTACGAGCGATTGGCCAAGCCGGTCAACTCGTCATGACGAGCAGCGTGGGTCAACTGCTCAGCTGACCGCCGTTGTTCGGTGACATCTTCGATGTGATTGATGGCCAGCATCACCCCATCGTCTTCAGACACCGCGACCCGCGTGCGTGCCGTGATGTAGTTGCCATCACGACGGCGGTACCGCTGATCAACGATGTACGAGTCAACGACACCGAGTTCCAACTGTGCCCGTTGGGACTGTGCAGCACGAACATCATCGGGATGCGTCAATTCACGCAGTGTTCGACCCACCATCTCCGTCGGTGTTCGGTCGAGCATGTCGGCAAGCGACTGATTCGCATCCACGATGCGGCCATCGTCGAGTCGCACCAGTGCCATGCCGGTCGGAGCTGACTGGAACGCTTGATGGAAGCGGTGACGCGCCTGATCGAGCGCAAGTCGCTGATCTGCCGCACGATCACGATCGACCAATCGCAACAACACCGGGCCGACACCATCTCGTCGGCGACGCACCAACACACCAACACCAATGCGACGCCCATCAGCCGCATGCAACGTGACATCGACCGCCACGTGTGGACGACCGTCGCCATCGATTGGGTGATCAGTATCCGCAGTGAGCGCACCGAGCCACGGGTCAAGCGCACCGATGTCGGCATCGACCAACCAATCATCGAATGTGGTGCCGATGATCTCGGCGACCGGAATTGCCAAAAGGTCACCAACCGCTCGGTTCGCAACGATGACCACGCCATCGTCATCGAGGTGGAGCACCGCCTCGTCGAGATCGTCGAGCAACGCTCGCGCACCGTCATCAACTGCCGAGGTCGCCGTCAGCGTCGCAGTCGACGGGGTGAGGGCCCGCATCCTGCGGTCTCGCATCGTTGCCGCCACCGCGATGAGTGCGGCCACCGCAGCGACCACGACGGTGGCGATCACACCGGGTGGAACATCGAGCGCCAGCGACGCTTCGGTTCCGACCATGCCACGACGCTACCGGTCAGGTTCGTGCCAGATCAGGAACTGGTGCGCTCGGAATACCACGTGTCGAGTCGCGCTCGGATCGCCTCATCGCCGATAAGACCTTCTTCGAGCCGAATCTCGAGCAGGAACGCAAGCGCGTCGCCGATCACCGGGCCGGGCTGCACACCGAGATGCTCCATCACGGCACGACCATCGAGTTCAGGACGAATCGACGCCAATTCCTCGGCCGCCGCCAACTCGGTAATTCGCTCTTCGAGTTCATCCATGCGTCGGCTCAACGTGCGCGCCTTGCGCTCGTTGCGCGTCGTGCAGTCACATCGAGTCAGCACGTTCAACTCAGCGAGTAGATCGCCGGCGTCGCGAACATAACGACGCACCGCAGCGTCGCTCCAGCCCAATCGATAGGTGTGGAACCGCAAGTGCAATGCCACCAACTCGGTGATGGCAGCAACGTCATCGTTCGAGTACCGCATCTCGACGAGACGTCGGCGAGTCATCTTGGCGCCGACCACATCGTGGTGATGGAACGTGGTGCCTTTCCCCTTCAGATACCCACGGGTTCGTGGTTTGCCGATGTCGTGGAACAGCGCCGCCAGTCGCACGATCCGGAAATCAAAATCGCGACGCTCCTCGGGTAGTTCGTGATGTGGCCGCACGTTCTCGACAACCGCAAAAGTATGCGTCAACACATCTTTGTGGCGGTGAATCGGGTCATGCTCGAGACGCATCGCCGGGAGTTCCGGCAAGAACTGTTCGGCGAGACCGGTCTCGACGAGGAACCAGAGCCCTGTCGTCGGTCGATCAGCGCAGATCAGTTGATCGAACTCATCGCGGATCCGCTCGGCTGACACGATCGACAGGCGTGACGCCATCGATCGAACCGCCTCGACCAGACCGTCAACAGGCACGAGATCAAGACGAGTGATGAACCGCGCGGCACGCAACATCCGCAATGGGTCATCGCTAAAGCTTTCCTCGGGCGACAGCGGCGTTCGCAACACCTTCATCGCCAGATCGGCCGCTCCGTTGTGTGGGTCGACCAGTACCGGGTCATCCGACGTCACTTCAAGGGCCATCGCGTTCACCGTGAAGTCACGACGGGCGAGGTCGGTTTCGACATCGTCGGCAAACACCACATGCGGTTTGCGCGAATCGTCGGTGTAGGACTCAGCGCGGAATGTGGTGATTTCGTAGATGCGATCACCGATCCGCGCACCAACCGTGCCAAACCGTTCACCCTGATTCCACACGGCATCGGCGACGCCATCAAGACACGCACGAATCTCTTCGGGCCGTGCCGAGGTGGTGAGGTCAATGTCGTCGGAACGATCAAAGGCGTCGCCGCCGAGCAGCAGGTCACGAACCGTGCCACCCACCACGTACAACCGATGTCCGGCCGCGGCAAAACTCTGGGCAAGCGGGGCAACTTCAGCGAGCACCGGGCCGAAACGGTCGGGAATCACGCCGGCGAGGTTACTGGGGGGTCGTCGGGACCTCCCCACGCCGGCCGACTACCGTCGCATCCGGTGCAACAATATGAGGCAGCGGCGATGACGAAACCGGCGGTCAACCCCGCCGACGAACGGCCGTCTCTCCTCGTCGCTCCCTCGGTCACTCGCCGTCCGTCGATCAAGATCGGCCATTGGCCGAATGATCCAACGGTGGCGTTGCTCACCACCGTCGATTACGACGCCGAGGTGGACGCCAACGACCTCGCATCAGCTGTTGACCGTGCATGTTCGATGCGCCACCGCCTCATTCGCACAGGTGCGCTTCACTCATCGGCTGCCGATCTCGCCATTGAAATCGGCTTTTCTCGCATCGATGAACTCATGTTGTTGGAGCGGTCACTCGACCGTGAACCGTCGCGTCGGTCGATGCATCGGTTGCGCCCACTACGTCGACGTCACTATCGCGACGCCTCGATGATCGATCTCGCCGCCTTCGGACCTCGCTGGGCAAACGACGTTGCTGCCATCGCTGATGCGTGCAATGCCACGCCGCGGTCGCGTGCGGTTCGGGCGTCGTCACGAACGAACGCCGTTCTCGGCTATGCGGTGAGTGGCGTGAGTCATTCGACCGGCTATCTGCAGCGCCTTGCAGTCGATCCACGCCATCAACGACAGCGCGTCGGCATCGGCCTCGTCGATGACGGCGTGCGTTGGATGCGACGCCAGGGGGCAGAACGCGCCCTCGTGAATACGTCAGTCCATAACGATGCAGCGATCGCGCTCTACCTGGCCGCCGGTTTCGCCGACACCGGCGACCGTCTCCACGTGCTCGAGTGGGACCACAAGAGGCAACGGCAATGACACCAGGTGTCCGATCGCGTGCCGGTGCGTTCGTGGTAGCCATCGGCGCCGTGCTGGTCTTACTCGGCACGGCCAATGTGCGAGCGGACGACGCACGTTCTGTGCTGGTACTGCGGGATCAGCGCTTCTTTGTGACCGACACCATCGAACTCGACTACGTGTTGATCGGTGACCTCGAAGTGTCAACGTCGCCCGCCAACACGACCACCACCACACTCATACCTGCTGATGACGCAGCACCCGAAGAGGACGACGGATCGAGCGAAACCACCTCATCGACCACCACCAGCACGGTGCCCATTCCCGTGGCGATCCCATCCGATACTGGATTGGTTCGGGTGGCGCTCCACCGACCGGTGACGGATCGATTCGGTGTTGCAACAGCACTCACCTCAAACGCGGGACCAATCGTTGACGTACTCACCGTCCCCTTGGCCAATGTGGCATCCGTCGATGACGACGGTCGGCTGACCCTTCGACTCGACGTGCCGACGATGCCCCGGGTCGGCCCCACACCACGCGAACTCGACGTGCTCGAATACGTCGACGAAGGGGTCGCACCGGTGTCGGTATCGGTGATGTCCAACGGTTCGATCGTGGCCGCACACACGACGATGATCGACATCGGTCTCGGCCGACAAGCGCCCGCACCGATGGAATTCGCCGTTGTTGCCGCAATCGGTGGCGCTGACACCGTCGCCAACGACATTGGAACGAACGCGGTCGTCGATCAGACCACCCGATTGCTGCGGGTTCGAACCGAAGTCGAAGCGCTCTACGCCGTGCTTAACGACTCATCCTTACCGGTGCTCGTCGCGTGGGATCCGAGCCTCAATGCGCTCCTCGAAGAAGGTGGGCTTACCGTCGGTCTCGATGATGGTGCCGACACGCCGTTTCGCGATCTCATGGCGACCAGCGCCGAATTGGCCGCCCTGCCCGACCGACGAATCGACCCGTCAGCGGCGGCTCTCGCTGGACTCGATGACCTCTTTGCCGATGAGATGGTCCGAGGCATCGATGCGCTCACCGCAACATTTCCTGACACGCAAGTGCGTCGATCGGTGTGGTTCGCACATCCGGCGGTGACCGAAACCGCCATCACCGTCGATGGTGCCCGAGCGCTTCGCACTCTCGGCACTCGAGCCGTCGTGATGACATGGGACGCGTTCACGTTGTTCGACGGTCGACCTACCGGGCCGATCGACACCACCTTGTCCGCCGCACTCGACCTCGGAGCTGGCGTGACGATGCCGATCCTCATCGTCGACCCGGTGATGTCAGCCTTCGACGTGAGTGCCGCATCCGGCGCAGCATCCCCCACTGATCGAGCGGTTCGAGTGCTCGCTGAGATGACCACGTTGCGGCGTAGCGATGCTGGTTTGGCGCGACGGGTGCTGATCGCTGGCAATGACCTCACCCCTCCTGATGCACAGGCCGTGAACGCGCTTGAACGGCTCCTCATCGATGATCCCGCTGGTGTGAGCGGCGATCCGTTATCACTCACCGCAATCACCGCGGCCTCGAGTGGCATCGACACGGTCGTGTGGGGTGACGGTCCTGACGTCGACCTCGCCACCCGACGCCTCGTCATCCAGGGTCTGCTCGAACAGATCGACGACGTCGCCAGCATGCTGCCTGATGGCGATGCTCGGCCGGAGACCTGGCGATCACAACTCATCGATCTCTACGAAAGTCGTCTCACCGTCGAGCGTTTTGATTCGGTGACCGCCGAAGTGTCAGCCGCCCTTGCTGCCATCCGCAGCGCCGTCGTGCTACCTGCATCAGGCACGTTCAACCTCACCGGTCGCGACAGCCCCTTGCCGCTCCAGATCGAGAACACCGGCGACACTGCACTCTCAGTACTCGTGAAAATTGCCTCAGCGAAGCTCGAAGTACCACCCGATCCAGTGCCGGTGATCCTGGCGCCGGGCACGACCGTCGTTCGGGTGGAAGTGGCCGCTCGAGCAAACGGCACCTTCCCCGTGTTGGTTGAAGTGCTCTCACCGCGTGGCCTCCCGGTGGTGGAGGCGACCACCGTCACCGCCCGAGCGAATTCGGTCACCGGTCTCGGCAGATTGGTCGCAGTCGGCCTCGTGCTCGTGCTGCTCAGTTGGTGGTACAGCCACCTGCGCAAGGGTCGCCGAAGCGACGTCGATCGCTTGCTTGACGATGCCATCAGTGAGCACCCCTCCGCCTCGCGGTCATCTGACACCTAGGATCACCGGGGTGAGCGAACCGTCCCGCCGTGTCCGCATCGTCACCGACAGCGCATGTGACCTACCCGATGACCTTGTGCAGCGTCACGCCATCGGTGTGGTGCCGCTCAGCATCCGGTTCGGTGACGAGGAGTTGATCGACCGTGAGCAGCTCACCGTCGCCGACTTCTGGCGCCGGTGCGCGGCAAACGACGAACTCCCGTCAACCGCAGCGCCCGCTCCCGGACAGTTCGAGCAGGTGTTCCGACAGATGGCCCTCGAGGGCGCTGACGACATCGTCGTGGTCTCGCTCTCGGGTGCACTTTCCGCGACGATTCAAAGTGCTGAACTCGCCGCTCGCGATGTGGCGGAGAGTGTTCGAGTTCACGTCGTCGATTCACGCAGCGTCACGCTCGGCCTCGGCACGATGGTCCTTGCGGCCGCACGCGCCGCCGAAGCGGGAACCAGTGCTGCCGACATTGTTGCCGCCGTCACCGACATGGCATCGCGCACGCGTGTGATCGGCGCGCTCGACACCCTCGACAACCTTCGTAAGGGAGGACGCATCGGCGGTGCCAAGGCTCTGCTCGCCACGGCATTATCGATCAAGCCAATTATCGAAGTGATCGATGGCGTCGTTGAGCAGGCAGGCAAACAACGCACTCGTTCGCGCGCGTTGGCCTTCATCGTCGACCAAGTTGCTGCTGATGCCGATCGCATCGAAGGGCTTGCGGTCCTCCACGCCGAGTGCGCTGATGTCGATCAGTTCGTCGACATGTTGCGTGCCGCGGTGCCCTCACTCGACGACATCGTCGTCGGGCACATTGGACCGGTGATCGGCACACATGCCGGCATGGGAACGATCGGCGTCGCCTACCAACGACGTGCGTAAGTGCCTGCCGATTGATTGACCCGTTCGCGGCGGGCCACGCAACTAGCGTGCGAGACGATCATGTCTCCTTCCGACTTCTCGTCATCGGCCGATAGCCCCGTCCAAGCAGCACCGCTGCTTGCTGGCCGTTATCGCCTCGAGCGGCGTATCGGTCAAGGAGGTATGGCAGAGGTATGGGTCGCCCTCGACGAACAGCTCGGACGTCGCGTCGCCGTCAAATGGTTGAAACCCAACCTTGCGACCGATCCAGTCGTCGCTGAGCGGTTCCGACGTGAAGCGATCGCTGTCGCACAGT
Source organism: Actinomycetota bacterium (assembly GCA_029978335.1). Taxonomy (GTDB): domain Bacteria; phylum Actinomycetota; class Acidimicrobiia; order Acidimicrobiales; family Ilumatobacteraceae; genus Casp-actino5. The sequence continues at coordinate 22,975 of JAPOJQ010000017.1, read as the reverse complement.
TGCACCACTCGAACATCGTCGCCGTCTACGACGTCGTCGAGCACGATGGCCGCCAAGCAGTCGTGATGCAACTGATCGAAGGGCGGAGTCTTCGCCAGTTGCTCGACAGTCAGAAGCGACTCGGTCCCGAGCTCACCATTCACATCGGCGCGTCGGTGTCCGCGGCACTCGATGCTGCGCACAGGGCCGGCTTTGTCCATCGCGACGTCAAGCCCGGGAACATTCTGGTTACCGACGACGGGCGAGTGCTGCTCACCGACTTCGGCATCGCGAAAGGCCTCGACGGCGGCGACCGGGACCTCACCAGCGACAACGTGATGATGGGTACCGCTAAGTACCTGTCGCCGGAACAGGTTCGTGGCGCAAAACTCGACGGTCGCGCTGATCTGTACTCGCTCGCGCTGGTGCTCTACGAATGCCTCGCTGGCCGCGTGCCGTTCCTCGGCCAGTCCGACGCAGATACAGCACTCGCCCGCTTACAACGCGACCCCACCGACCTCGCACATCTGCGACCGACGCTTCCGATTGGGTTGGTGAATCTGATCCACCGCACACTGGCGCGCAATCCAGTCCATCGGCCAGCGACCGGAGCTGATCTGCGGGCAGAACTGATGGCGGTCGATACGACACCGCCACACATCGATGGCACACCAGCCGAACCTCCACCGGTTCGTACGCGCGCGGTTCGCCCCGATGAATCAGGGCGGCTCGACCGCTCCCCTGTCACCACGATCGAAGCATCCCCATCAATCCCCGGGCAGCCTTCAACCGCGAGCCCAGCTGAACTCTTCAATGCCGAAGATCACACGAACGCCATTTCGTCGCGGCGGTTTGGCTCCCCACCGGCGGCAGTGGCCGCAGCTGTTGCCGTGCTTGCCGTGCTGCTCACTGCGCTCATGGTGTGGAACCGGGACTCGGGTGGGTCGGAGCAGGTCAACCCACTTCCCGAAGTGACCGCCGCAATCGCCACCATTCCCGATGCCGACACGCCATTGAACCTGCCCGACTCGGAAGCAGACTTCGCCGACGCGGAACAGCCTGCGGCAACACTTGGCAGCATCGTCGTGACGGCATGGGACCCCTTTGGCGACAACGGCTCGGAGAACGACTCCCAGGCTGCTCTCGCGATCGCCGACGGCAGTCGGGACACGGCATGGTCAACCGAGTGCTATCTGGACCAATACATGGGGCCGAAAGAAGGCGTGGGGCTGATCGTCACCTTGCCGGCGTTGACGACGGGAACCATCAGCTTTGAGAGCCTCAACGCCCCCTTCCAAGTAGACGTGCTCTCCACCGATGGCGCCACACCGCCGCTCACCTTCGACACCTGGCGCAGCAACGGCACCACGTTGTATGACACCGAGGCCAAGCTCATCACCGTCAATGTCGCCGTGCCATCAACACATCTGCTCATCTGGCTCACCGAGCTCGGCCCTGATGACGCATGCTCGTCGACGAATCCCTACCGGGGTCGGATCGGTGAGATCACATGGTCCGCCGACAGCTGAGCGACGCTGAAGTACTCCGAGCGGCTCAGTCGGGTGACCGTGAGGCACTCGGCATCGTGCTCCACGAGCAGTACGACCGGGTGCTGTTGGTGTGTGTCCGCATGGTCCATCAACGGCCTGCTGCTGAAGACTGCGCTCAAGAAGCAATGATCCGCATCGCGCGCGGCATTGCTGGTTTCGACGGCCGATCTGCACTGTCGACCTGGTGTCATCGCATTGCGGTCACCACGGCGTTAGATCACCTTCGTCGTGAGCGTCGACGCCCCGCATTGACCACCATTCGTGACGACGCATCGGTTGACGACGGGCCAATCGATCACGACGCTGAGCGCTCCATCGTTCATGCCGTGGAAGCGGCCGAAGTGCGCGGCGAGATTGCAGCAGCACTTGCTGTACTGCCTCCAGAGTTCGCCCGTGCCGTGGTGATGCGCGACGTCGCAGATCTTGACTACGTCGAGATCGCAGAACTGGAAGGTATTGCGGTGGGAACGGTCAAATCGCGTATCTCCCGCGGGCGGGCATTGCTCAATCAGCACCTCGGTGGGAACCAATCCGGCACCGAGGGACGTCCAAATACTTTGGGAACGAATGTTGAGCCCGGATGAGTGACGAGATGGAACCCGACGACATGGTCGAACTCGACCACCAGGTGCGCGCCGCACTGCGCAGCGCCGTAGCGGTCGACGCCGCTGCGCGGGCTCGTGCCGTTGCAGCCGCGCTCGACGCCGTCGGTGGCGACACCGCTGTGGTTCCGTTCACCGCAGCGCCATCACGACGCCGAATCCGAGTGGCCTCTTCGCTGTCAGCTGCTGCGGCCGTCGTGGTCGTCGTGTCAATTGGCGTCATCACCTCACGATCGGGTGGTGATGAGGCGGCAACGATGATGGAAGCATCGATAGAGGCGACCGACAACGACCGAGTCGAGGAGCCCGCCGCAGGCGCTGACGACCAATACGGCATCGCCGAGGAGTCGATGTCAGTGATGGCGTCCGACGAGAACGACGCTGCTGACAAGGCCTACTCAGCAACTGCGGAGGAGCCCGCAAACGAGGAACCGGCAGCGGAACCACTCATCACCTCGTCGTACCTCGGCGACGACATGCCGATCCTTGCAACCACCACCGAACTGGTCGAGCTCATCGATCTGCTGGCGGAGCGTGTGGCGACCGGTGACGCTGAGCCGCCCGACACATCATGCGTAATGATCGGGGGTGGTGCCGTTGGACGAGCCACCTACGACGGTGTGAACGTGGTGCTCTTTCGTGATCTCGCCATGGGCACCTATACCGCGCTCGCTCTTGACGATTGCCGCACGGTCGTCCAGACGACGGTAACGCCATAACCACGCGAGCGGTGCCAACGGTGCATCTGGCCGGTGCCACCACCGTGTGTCGGCCGCTACAGTCGCCGCATGATCGGTAATCCATTCACCGACGATTCCTGGCCCACCGACACCGTCGATCGCATCGATCGAGTGGTTGGTGTTGTTCGCGATCGAGTCACCAACAACGTGGTGTTGGTTGTCCGTGGCCTCGTCTTTGGGCTCATCGGTCTGCTGCTCGGCATTTCGCTTGCCATCGTGGGCATGATCATGGTCACCCGCGGGTTGCAATCGTTGGTGAGTTTGTTCACCGGCAATACCGGCACCGGACACAGCCGTTCGGTGTACATCAGTTACCTCGTGGTCGGTGGTGTGATGTTGCTCGGCGGCGGCATGTGCATGCGTCGTCGCGGCGGCGAATGATCGACGACCAAAGATCACCTCGGACAAAGGATCGAACCTCATGAGCGCCCCCCAGCACGAACGCGTCATCATCATCGGATCGGGTCCAGCGGGACTGACCGCTGCGATCTACACCGCACGAGCCAGCCTTGCCCCGCTCGTCATCGAGGGGGAGCCATCGTCGACCAGTGATCAACCGGGTGGACAGTTGATGCTGACGACCGAGGTGGAGAACTTCCCCGGCTTCCCACAAGGCATCATGGGCCCAGAACTCATGGGGAACTTCCGCTCCCAGGCAGAGCGCTTCGGTGCCCGGTTCCTCACCGAGAAGGTGACGCGAGTTGATTTCTCCGCCCGTCCGTTCCGCGTGTGGATTCGCGACGATGCGTACACCGCCGATTCGATCATCGTGTCCACCGGTGCCCGCTCGTTGATGCTCGGGCTTCCAGAGGAGCAGCGCCTCATCGGCCATGGACTTTCGACATGTGCCACGTGCGACGGTTTCTTCTTCCGAGGTCATCACATTGCCGTCGTCGGCGGCGGTGACTCGGCAATCGAGGAAGCCACCTTCCTCACCAAGTTCGCCGAGAAGGTCACGATCATCCATCGCCGTGGTGAGTTCCGTGCATCGAAGATCATGCAGGAACGGGCGTTCTCCAATCCGAAGATTGAGATCATCTGGAACGCAACCGTGTCAGCCATTCATGGCGACCAAAAGGTTGAGGGAATTGAGTTAACCGACACGGTAAACGGCTCGGTATCGACCCTGCCGGTGACCGGTCTCTTCATCGCCATTGGTCATCGACCGAACACCGACCTGTTCTCGGGCATCCTCGACATGGACGACACCGGCTATCTCATGACGGTCCCCGGTTCGACGCGCACCAATATCGAAGGCGTCTTTGCCTGCGGTGATGTGCAGGATCACACCTACCGTCAAGCGATCACCGCTGCTGGTTCGGGCTGTATGGCTGCGATCGACACCGAGCGGTGGCTTGAGACCCAACACGGTTGATCTGCGGGGGTAGTCTCGCTAGCGCATCAACGTGTGTGACGCCTAAGGGAGCAGCGATGGGATCGATCCAACTCACCACCAGTACGTTCGACGAAGCGATCGGCTCATCAGCCGTTCCTGTCGTGGTCGACTTCTGGGCTGAATGGTGCGGGCCGTGCAAGATGGTGGCGCCGATTCTTGATGAAATCGCCGCCGAGCATCAGGGCGAAATGACGATCGCCAAGCTCAACGTCGACGAGAACCCCGATATCGCCATGCGCTACCAAGTGATGAGCATTCCCACGATGATCGTGTTCGCCGAAGGTCAGCCGGTGCACAAGGTCGTGGGAGCAAAGAGCAAGTCGGCCCTCGTCGAGGAGTTCGGCAAATTCCTCAACAACTCCCACTGAGGTCGGGTGACCGCGGTGAAGCGGTCCGAGACCTGCAACGGCGCCTCATCCGTGCCGGATTCTCGATCCGTGCCACCGAGCACGGCTGGTTCGGGGAGTCAACCGAAGAGGCCGTTCGACGGTTCCAAGATGGCCGCGGCCTCGCGGTTACCGGCCTCTGTGATTCGGCGACGTGGACGTCGCTGGTCGAGGCTGGATGGACCCTCGGTGATCGGCTCATCACCCACACGGCGCCCAACATGCGCGGCGACGATGTTGCTGAGTTGCAGGCAACATTGGCCCGCCTCGGCTTTGACTGCGGTCGAGTCGACGGGATCTACGGCCCCGATACGGTCGCGGCGCTTCGTGATTTCCAACGAAATTCGGGCCTTCCCGACGATGGCGTGTGCGGGCATGACACCATCCGAACCTTGTTGACCCTGACTCGGCAAAGTGGCTCAGGGCCCGGGGTGGTGATGGTTCGTGAGGCCGAGCAGTTCACCACCGGAAATCGAAGCCTTGGTCATTTGCGTGTGGTGATTGGCGAGTTTGGTGGGCTCGGCGCCTTGGCACGCCAGGTGCAGATGGCGTTGCGTCAACATTCGGCGTCTGCGATCACCGTGAACGGCGCTGATGCATCTGCGCATGCTGCCCTTGCGAATCGATACCGAGCCCATGCGTACCTCGGGTTTGAAGCGATTGATGAGCATGCTGCAACGCTGCACCACTATTGCGTGCCCGGCTTCGAGTCAACGGGCGGGCGCTTGCTCTCTGAGCAGCTCGGCAACAACGCACCCCGCCTGTGGCGGCGCGATGAGGTGGTGCGGGTTGGTACCCGTTTGCCGATTCTGCGCGAGACGCGGATGCCCGCAGTCCTGTGGCGTATGGGCCCTGCCCACTTGGTGGTCACCGAGACACCGGCCATCGTGCGGTCAGTGGTGGTTGCCGTCGAGCGATGGGTGCGCTCGCCGCTCGGCCCGCAGGCTGATTAGCCCCCATCGACCAGAGTTATCCACAGGCTTGTCCACCGTGTGTGTGTAACCCTCACGTTCCACCGGAGAGTCTCAACAATGAAGGTGATGTTGAGGGTCAGTCGCGTTCTCGGGTCATCATCGTTGACTGAATCCGCTCAAGATCAGCAAGATCAGCGAAATCAATGGTGATGCGGCCTTTGTTGGCGCCCATCGAGATGCGAACCCGAGTATTGAGCCGCTGCGAGAGCAGTGATTCAGCCTCGAGCACACCAGCGGGTCGAAGACGTGTGATCGGACTGATCCCGGCCCCATCAATCGGTTCGTGGATGGGCTCCTCGTCGCTCGTGGGCTCTGGCTCTACCGGATCTGTCGGCCCGCTGATCGCCAACTCGAGCGCTCTGACGGTCCAGCCTTCTTCGGCTGCCAATTCAGCAAGGCGTTGCATCTCGGTTCGGTCCGACACGGTGAGCAGGGTCCTAGCGTGACGGGCGCTGAGTCGACCGTCCGCGAGGAGGTGCTGAACGGGGGCCGGCAGGCCGAGCAATCGCAACGTGTTGGTGATCGCCGATCGGCTCTTACCCACACGTTCGGCAACCTTTTCATGGGTCAGACCAAAGTCGTCGATGAGTTGGCTGTAGGCCGCTGCTTCCTCTAATGCCGTCAGGTCCTCGCGATGCAGGTTCTCGACGAGTGCCTGCTCCATCGACGACATGTCATCGGTGGTGCGGATGACGGCGGGAATCAACGTCAACCCCGCCTTGGTAGCAGCACGCCATCGTCGCTCACCCGCGATCAATTCGTAACCATTGGATACTGGACGAACAAGAATTGGTTGCAGGACACCGATCTGTGCAATCGATGCGGCAAGTTCGTCAAGTGCTGCTTCGTCAAAGTGACGACGAGGTTGATGAGGGTTCGGAGCGACCTCCGCAATCGCAATATCCCGAAGGGCTGGGCCGCCAGGCGCTCGGCCAATTACTTCGTCCATGCCCGCCGGAATCAGCGAGCTCAGTCCCCTACCTTGCCGTGGTGGCCGCGCCATCGTGCACCTCCTGTGCAACATCTCGGTAGGCGACCGCGCCGCGTGACCGAGGATCAAACATGTGTATTGACTGTCCGTACTGAGGTGCCTCCGAGAGACGAACGCTTCGGGGCACGACCGTGCGCAACACGATGCCACCGAAATGGTTCCGAATTTCCCGCACCACATCGTCGGCAAGCCGCGTGCGGGCGTCGTACATCACACACACGATCGTCGACACTTCAAGTTCGGGATTCAAGCCGCTACGGCGAATCTTCAGGATGTTTTCAAGAAGTTGGCCCACTCCTTCGAGTGCGAAGTACTCGCATTGAATGGGGATCATCACCTCTCTCGCGGCGCACAACCCATTCAACGTCAACAGTCCAAGCGATGGCGGACAATCGATGAAGATGTAGTCATACTCGCCGAGGATCCCGTTCACTGCTTGCCGAAGCCGTGTTTCGCGGCTGAGCATCGAATACAACGTCATCTCAGCATCCGCGAGTCGAAGGCTGGAGGGGGCAACAAAGAGCTCTGGTGTGTCCGTTGGTTGGACACAGTCCGCTAAGGGGAGGTCGTCGATCAGGACATCCAACAGCGTTGCCTGTAGTGAACGAACATCCAAACCGAGGCCGCTTGAGGCATTCGCTTGGGGATCAAGGTCAATGATCAACGTCCGGAGGCCCATCGAAGCGATGGCTGATGCCGTGTTGATGGTGGTCGTGGTTTTACCCACGCCACCTTTTTGATTCGCCACGGCGATGACGCGGGGGAGTGACCGACCCTCAACCCGTCCATCGGGCGGCGATGCGGCTTGGGTCACCGCTTCCGGGTTGGGATTGCCGGTTGATTCCATCCCCCACAGCCTGCCGTGTCGATGTGGCCATTACAAGCCCCAGGCCAAATGTGTTTCCCGGGAAACATCGCGACCCTCGATCTCAGGTTGACGCGCGCAGTTTCACTACTGAAATTACTTCGTCGATATTCCTTCATTGTTTCCCGGGAAACAATGAATGCCGACGGCGCATGACACTGACCCATGGCGCTGTCGTTGGGCTCATCGAGCGCTCAAACCCTTGCGGTGTAAGGATTTCCGTTCGCCACCGATCGACCGAGGTGTTCCCTGGTGGATCAGACACCACGAGGAGCCCCCCATCGACGAGGTGGGGGGCTGCAGCGGCCAGCACCACCTCAGGTGAACCAAAGCTGCGGGCGGTGACCGCGTGCCACAGTCCACGCAATGCTGAGTGGTCGGTCACATCGGCACATTTCACCACGATCTCAAGTTCTGGGCGATCGACGCGGAGTCGGCCAACCTGTCGTCGGAGAATATCCGTGCGCTTCTCACGACGATCGACGAGGGTCACGCTCACATCGGGACGATCGTGAGCAATCACGAGTCCTGGTAGTCCTCCGCCTGAACCGATGTCCAGCACCAAGCTGCCTGTGGATAACTCCTCGAGCGCGGTGACGAAGCCACGGGCGTGGGCAATTTCGTCGGAAAGTTCCGTGGCCCCAATAACACCGAGGCGCTGGGCAATGCCCAGCGCCTCGATCAACGCGTGATCGTCGTGCCCGCCTGCTGACGGGATCCGATCCATGGTGTCGTCCGATCAGGCAGGGGACACGATCACCCGACGGTTCGGGTCTTCGCCCTCAGAACGGGTGCTCACACCCTCTTCAGACGACAACACGTCGTGGATCACCTTGCGATCAGGTGACGCCATCGGCTCGATTGCCAATGCCTTGCCACTCTCGCGCACCTGAGCAGCAATCTTGCGGGCGAATGACTCGAGTGAGGCACGACGACGTTCCCGGTAGCCCGCAACGTCAATTCGCAGGTGTGTGTCGTGATCGCCGAGTCGGCGCTGTGCAGCGACCCGAGCGAGATCCTGCACGGCTGTCAGCGTGCGTCCACCCGGCCCCACCATCAAACCGAGATCATTTCCCTGAACACGGACTTCGAGTTCCGTGCCGTCGCGGTCGAGTTCAACCGTTGCCTCGGCGCCGAACGCATCGGCAAGCCCTTGCATGAACGCCACGGCGGCCTCACCAACGAGTGCGGGGTCAACCGGTTCACCCCGGTTCTCTGACGCTTCCATATTCCGACTCCCCTTCTGTTCCGAGCTCTTGCGTTGACCGGCATTGCTCTGGCGACCGCCGTTGCGACCGCCTGACGGTGTTGATTCTCGTTGATCCGACGAGCCTTCATCGCTGCGGCGAGAACGGCCATCGTTGGAGCGTCGACGCCGATTGTCGCGCTTGGGACGAACCTCTGCTGGGCGCACCCGGGCACGAATTCGTGCCTCGCCCCTCGTGCGACCGAAAAGGCCGCTCTTGGGTTCTTCCAGCACTTCGATATCGGCCTCATCTGCAGCAACGCCGAGTTGCTCAAGTGCATGTTCCGTTGCTTCTTCGACGGTCTTTGCCGTCATGGTTACCCATTCCATTCAGTTACCTCTCAAAGGTTCACTCATCAACCGGAAAACGACGCCGGGACTACTTCTTCTTCTTTCGTTGTCCGCCGGGACGACGAAGGTCCTCGCGGCGATTTGCTTGACTCGCTGGGCGCGATGACGGTCGACCACCCGTTCGCGAGGTCCCAGACGGTGCGGGCTTCGATGTCGACTTCTTTGACGCAGATTCAGCCTTTGACGGCGCATCCTTTGGCCCATCACCCCGCGCGGCCACCAGGTCGCGCTTCGCCTGTGCGAACAAACCTCCGCTGCCACCCTCAGACTGCGACAGCTCGCGGGCCTTGGCGCTTGCTGCTTGAGCTTGGCGACCAAGAGATTCATCGCCGGCGTAGAACCGACGGGTGATGTAGGCCTGGACGAGAATGCGGATCACCGACTGGACGATGTAGTAGATCACCAAGCCGAACAAGAAGAAGATCTGGAAGACCGCAAACACCACCGGGAGGTACTGCATCAGCTTTTGTTGCGACTCCGACATCGTCGGGCTGATCGATGCGCGAGCGGCAACCATGCGCTGCTGGAACAGGTACAGCAGGCCGAGGACGACCACGAGCGCTGCGTAAATCAATCCACGACCAAAGCTCTCGCCCAGCATGGTCGCCGCTGATTTCGACAGGTCGAGACCCCAAGAGGGCATCTCCGTCTGGCGAACCAACGCCTGATACATCTCCGATCCTTGCGAGAGGTACCTGGGCAGGAAGCCAATGGTCTCCTCGCCTCTTCCAACCGATGCCAGCACTGCTCGGGCAATGCGCTCATTGCTACCGATCGGAATGTAGGTGGCGTCGTGAAGAATGCGAAACATCACGATGAACACAGGGGTTTGCGCCAACAACGGCAGGCATGACGCCATCGGGTTGACCTTGTGCTCTTGGTACAACCGCATCATCTCTTCATTGAGTTTTTGGCGATCGTTGCGGTATTCCTGCTGCAACCGCCGCATCTCAGGGGCGAGCCGCTGCATCTCCAGCATGCCTTTCGTGCTCTTCAGGGTGAGGGGCGTCACAATCGCCATCACAATGAACGCAGACAGCGAAATCGCCACGGTGTAACTACCGGTCACCGAGTAGAGCCAACTCAAGACCGCCGCAGGGACTTCAAAAACCCCAGCAATGATGGGCGTTGGTGTCATTTAGGTGTTCCTCTCGAGATCGGGTACCGGATCAAACCCGGATGGCCCAAATGGTCGACATCGAAGCAATCGACGGATGGCGAGCCAGAGACCATGGCCAGAACCATGCACTTCAATGGCTTCGTGTGCGTAGTGCGAGCACGTTGGCGTAAAACGGCACGGGGATGGGCGCCATGCGAACGCTCGTTGGTACCAGGCAATTGCTGCCAACATTCGTTGCTGCATTGCGGTCAACGACCGGCTTGCATCGCTCGAAACATCAAATCGGCGACCGTCGTCGTCAATTCGTCCGTTGACATGGCGAACATCTGATCGACTTTCGAACGATTGATCCCCAGCAAGAGGTGCCCGTTCGGCAGGGTGTTCGCTGTCGAGAGTGCTGACAGAATCGGGCGAAGACGTCGACGGAGTCGATTCCTCACCACGGCCGGTCCCTGGGCGCGACCGATCGCAAATGCCACTCTTGGTGGCGAAATCGCTGGATCGGGAAGATACGAGCACCACAACACGTCGTTTCGAACCCGACGGCCAGCACGACCGAGGTGGTCGAACTCGGCTCGGGTTCGAATGCGGTGAATCAAGCCGAGAGACGGGCGCGGCCCTTGGCGCGGCGGGACTTCAGAACAGCGCGTCCCGCGCGGGTGCTCATACGAGCACGAAAACCGTGCTTCTTGGCCCGGCGATGCTGATTGGGTTGAAATGTGCGCTTCACAGTGACTTCGTCCTCCTGGATTGGCGAATGGCTCCAGTGGGGAGCACGCATTCGCAAGGTGTCGACATGGGGGGCGACAAAGGCCGAAGCCACGCCGACTCGCCAAGGCTACGGGCGCGCGATGCGCTGCGCCAACCAAATGTCCTCGCTCAGGTTTTCCACAGGACGCGCGTGTGATAGCGTCGCCTCTCCGTGGTGCTCGCCATGGCCCTCGAAGTCATGGCGGCATAACGGTTTTCGTTCATCCACAGCTGTGGATAAACGTGTGGGTACTTACATCGGTGTAACACGACTGACGAAGGAGGGGCGCGGTGACCGGCGACGAACAACAACCCAACGTGTGGGATGCCGTCAGTGCGATCCTTCGTGAACAACTCAACGAGTCAGCGTGGTTTTCGACTTTCCAAGACGCTCGGCGCGTCGACGACGGTTCAACCGGGCTCGTCATCGAGGTCCCCAACAATCTCGCTCGTGAACGCATCTTGTCGCGATATCGATCGATGCTCGATGACGCATTGGTCGAAGCGGGTTATGCCGGCATCGCCGTGGAGGTTCGAATCGGCTCGCAGGTCGCTGATCCAACCGATGTTGACGAGCCTGCCGTCGCTGACCTCCCGCTCAGCCCGGCGACAGCAACAGTTGCTGGAACGAGCTATGCCCCGGTTGAAGGAGGCCTCAACCCGATTTACACCTTTGACACCTTCGTGAAGGGCGCCTCCAACCAATTCGCCTTCGCCGCAGCAAACCGTGTGGCTGAAACTCCAGCTCGCTCGTACAACCCGCTGTTCGTCTACGGCTCAGCGGGGCTCGGCAAAACGCATTTGCTGCATGCCATCGGCAACTACGTCGAAACGCACTATCGGCATCACGTCGTGAGGTACGTATCGACGGAAACCTTCATGAACGAGTACGTCGACGCGATCCGTTCGAACTCGATGGCCGGTCTCCGCCGCCGTTATCGCGAAGTCGATGTGTTGCTCATTGACGACGTGCAGTTCTTAGAGGGCAAGGAGGGTCTCCAAGAGGAGTTCTTCCATACGTTCAATGCACTTCACGGCGCCAACAAACAGATCGTGCTGTCGAGCGACCGAATGCCCGATGCGATCCCAACCCTTGAAGAACGCTTGCGTGGCCGCTTTAAGTGGGGGTTGATCACCGACGTTCAGCCACCAGATGTCGAGACGCGTCTTGCAATTCTTCGCAACAAGAGTGAGCGGAGCCCCATCGAGGTGCCCGCAGAGGCACTCGAGTTCATTGCGTCCAACATCACGTCGAATATTCGCGAACTCGAAGGTGCGCTGATCCGGGTCACGGCCTACGCAAGCCTCAACAACATTCCAATCACGATCGATCTTGTGCGCACATTGCTTGCTGATCTGCTCACCGAAGCCATCAGCAGGCCCCGCACCGACATGGAATTGCTCACCGAGATCGCCGAAATCTTGGGCTTCGACGTCGACCAATTACGTGGCAAGAGTCGCCAGCGACCCCTCGTCAACGCCCGGCAGATTGCGATGTACGTGTTCCGGGAGTCGACAGATTTGAGCTACCCGAGCATCGCTCGTCTCTTTGGTGGTCGTGATCACACCACGGTCATTCACGCCGTCGAGAAGATCCAGCGCCAGATGGGTGAGCGCAAACAAGTCTTCGACCAAGTGACCGATCTGTTCCAAAGGTTGAAGTCGTGACCGCTGTGGACACTGCGGTGGATGTCATGTGGGCGCATGGTGGACAATGCGTACCGGTCGGTCTGTCATCCACCGAATCACACACGCGTCATCCGCGCGCAGGGGACGCGCGTGGACAACGGTGTGGGCGCGGATTCGTGCCATACGCTGGCCATTGGTCGAGTTGTCCCCAATCCACAGGCCCTACTATCCCTACTTACTTCATGACATCCCTCTATGGGGAAGAAGGACGTTGCTGTGAAATTCCGCTGTGAACGCGAAATCCTTGCCGGGGCGCTAGCTACTGCTGGACGTGGTGCCACCAATTCGACGGGAACGTCGCCGGTGTTGGCCGGCGTTCGACTCGATGTCGCTGACGACACCTTGACGGTGACCGGTACCGATCTTGAATTGACGATTCGTTCGTCCGTTCCCGTAGGGATCGAGACACCCGGCTCGGTGGTCGTCCCGGCTCGCTTGGTGGCTGACATTGTCAAGTCGTTGCCGGCCGGCAGCGTGGAGATGTCCTTGACGGGAGAGCAACTCGAAATCGTTGCGCAACGAAGCCGTTTTGAAGTTCGCCCCATGGCGGTTGCTGATTTTCCGACGATTGCCGATCCGAGTGCGGATCCCGTCGTCTTGCCAGTCGACACCATGACGGACGCCCTTCGTCAGGTGGTTCGTGCAGCGAGTACTGACGAATCCCGGCCGCAGTTGACCGGTGTCTTGATCGTTGCCGAAGACGATGCTGTTCGGATGGTCGCCACGGATTCATATCGGCTCGCCGTTCGTGATGTCGACAAGGGCACGTTGTTGCAGACCGGGCAGCAGGTGTTGGTCCCGGCTCGAGCGCTCAACGAAGTGCAACGCCTGCTCAGCGGTGCCACTGAATTGAAGGTGTTCCTTGGTGAACGCGATGCCGTGTTTGAGATTGGTGATACACGTCTCACGACCAGATTGATTGCGGCCGACTACCCGAACTATCGGAACTTGTTGCCGAGTTCGTATCCGAACGTGGTCACGGTCGGTCGTGAGGCACTGCTCGATGCGCTGCGTCGTGCTCGCTTGCTGGCCCAAGACGGCACGACTCCCGTCAGGCTCCAACTCGAATCGGATCACATTCGCTTGCAGGCGGTTACCACCGACGTGGGTGAAGCGACCGAGCTCATCGATGCGAGCTATGAAGGCGAGCCGATGACGGTGGCGTTCAATCCGAAGTACCTCGCGGAAGGCGTTGACGCTGTCGAGGGCGATGAGGTTCGACTCGCGGTCGTTGATCCGATGAAGCCAGCGGTTCTGCGCGGCGTTGGACACGACGAGTACCTCTACTTGTTGATGCCCGTTCGAGTTCCCTGACGGCGTCGATGCTCGTCGAGCGCCTGGAGTTACTGGACTTCCGCAACTACGCGCACGGAATTGTCGATCTCACGCCCGGAGTGACCTGCATCGTGGGTCAGAACGGGCAAGGCAAGACCAACCTCGCAGAAGCGCTCGCCTACCTTGCAACCTTGTCAAGTTTTCGTCAGGTGTCGAACGATGCACTCGTTCGCGTTGGCTCCGACCGGGCCGTCATTCGTGCGGACGTCGTCGACGACGACGGTCGTCGATCCCTGGTTGAAGCCGAAATCCTGTCGTCGGGTCGGGGGAGGGTGCAGGTCAACCGACAACGGTTGCAGCGAACGCGTGATCTGCTCGGCACCGTTCGCGTCTCGGTGTTCTCGCCCGACGATCTTGAGTTGGTCAAAGGTGGACCTGGCGAGCGACGTCGGTTCCTCGACGACACCTTGGTGGCGCTTGCCGTTCGCAACGACGCGTTACGCCTTGAGGTCGATCGCGTGATCCGACAACGCAATACGTTGTTGCGTCAGTGCAACGGACGCCTTGACGCCGATGCGGAATTGACGCTCGACGTCTGGGATTCCCGTTTGACCGACGTTGGTGAACGCATTGGCCACGCTCGGTCGGTGTTGGTGGAGCGGCTTGGACCATTTGTCGATGAGGCACAGTCGGTGCTGTCGGTTGGGACGACCGAGGTCACGCTGCGATACGAACCGCCGTGGCGCGCCACCGGTTTGGCGGTGGCACTTGCCGAAGCCCGTAAGGATGATCTGCGGCGTGGCGTGTCAACAGTGGGCCCACACCGTGACGAACTCGATCTGTTCATCGGGGGATTACCAGCTCGAACCCACGCGTCGCAGGGTGAGCAACGCACGCTCGCACTTGCGCTGCGGCTCGCAGCCCATCGATTGGTTGCTGAGCACGTTGGCTCGGTGCCGATTCTGGTGCTCGATGACGTGCTGTCGGAGCTGGACGAATCTCGTTCAACGGCCCTGTTGGCTGGATTACCACCTGGTCAGGTCATCATCACGACAGCTTCGCCATTGCCGAGTGCTGCCGCGCCCGAGCGGGTGCTGCGTATTGAGATGGGTACCGTGGCTCGTGATGTCGATGAGTGACGATCCGATGCCGTTGTCGGCAGCGCTTGATTCGGTGATGCGTTCGCTTCGAGGTCCTGACCGAGCGGCGGCAAGCGGCGTGTTCGGACGGTGGGAGGAAACGGTCGGCGAGGCGATCGCGCGTCACGTCACACCGATTCGCCTTGCCGATGGGGTGCTGCTCGTCGAAGTGGACGAACCTGCCTGGGCTACCCAATTCGAGTTCATGGCGAGCGATGTGCGTCGACGACTGGCCGAGGTCGCTGGGGTAACGGTCGATCGAATTGAGGTTCGAGTAGCCGGCCGACGACGCTGATCCTGCGCCATGATGTGCAGATGTCGTCAGCATTGATGTCTCGTTTGCGAACTGATCTGAATACGGCGATGAAGGCGCGCGACCAGGTCACCGTGTCGACGCTTCGCATGGTGTTGTCTGCTGCTCAGGTGGCCTCGGTTGCTGGCGATGAGGCGGTTGAACTGAGCGATGACCAGGTGGTTGCCGTGTTGCGTTCCGAACTCAAGCGTCGGGCTGAGGCCGCGGAGTTGTACGAAGGCGCAGGCCGGACAACCCAGGCGGCGTCAGAACGCGCGGAGGCCGAGGTGATCGAGCGGTACTTGCCGGCCGCACTGGCTGACGATGCCTTGGCAGCGATTGTTGCCGAGGAAGTGGCAGCCGTTGCTGCGTCCGGTAGCGAAGGTCCCAAGGCCATGGGGCAGGTGATTCGGGCAGTGCGCGATCGCGTCGGTGATGGTGCTGATGGTGGTCGTATTGCCGCTGCGGTGAAGGCTGCACTCGGCAACTGAAGTGCGGTGTTGCGCACCGGGTGACGCGAGGTGGCGAAAAGAGCCGCGAACGGTCCAGACATCGGTCGGATTGCCCTGACCGCCGCGCACCCCTTTGGTAGGATAAGCAGGTGCTTTTCGGGCTGTTGAGCCCGTGAGAGCGCGTGATTTTCGCCCCCGGAACCCGTCCGGACGGCGCACGGACAGATGAGGTAGTGAGTGTCCGCAGGCACCGATCAACCGACCACCGACTATGGCGCGAAGGACATTCAGGTCCTCGAGGGGCTCGACCCTGTTCGCAAGCGTCCAGGCATGTACATCGGCTCAACAGGCCTTGCCGGACTGCACCACCTTATCTGGGAGGTGGTCGATAACTCGGTCGACGAGGCAATGGCCGGATATTGCTCGCGTATCGGGGTCACCTTGCTCGCCGATGGCGGCTGCGAAGTCAGCGACGATGGCCGTGGTATTCCCGTTGATCCGTATCCGACAGGCCCTCACAAGGGCAAGAGCGCAGCTGAGGTGGTGCTCACCGTTCTCCACGCGGGTGGCAAGTTCGGTGGCGATGGCTACAAGGTCTCCGGCGGTCTTCACGGTGTCGGCGTCAGCGTGGTCAACGCGTTGTCAGAGCGCCTCCATATCGAGATCGACCGTGACGGCAAGCGCTACGCACAGGACTATGCCAAGGGCGGCAAGCCACAAGGAAAGATGTCGGTCATTGGCGACACGCCCAAGCGTGGCCGTACCACCGGCACCACCGTCACGTTCTGGCCAGATCCGGCCATTTTCCAGGCCGAAGGCACCGAGTTCGTTGCCCGCACGGTGCTCGAACGACTTCAGACCATGGCCTTTTTGAACAAGGGCCTTGAGATTGTCTTCACCGATCAGCGTCCGAGTCGCGAGCAGACGGTCACCTATCAGTACAAGGGTGGCCTGGTCGACTTCGTGAAGCACCTCAACGCGTCGAAAGAACCGCTGTTCACCAAGGTCTGCCAATACGAAGACGCCGACGATGACGGACAGATGCTCGACATCGCGTTGCAGTGGAATACGGGCTACCACGAAGGCATTCATGGCTATGCCAACGGCATCTCCACCATCGAAGGTGGCATGCATGTTGAAGGTTTCCGCACGGCATTGACGTCGGTCATGAACAAGTACGCCCGGGCGAAGAACCTCCTCAAGGAGAAGGACGACAATCTCACCGGCGAAGACATCCGCGAGGGTCTTACCGCAATCGTGTCGGTGAAGTTGCGTGAACCGCAGTTCGAAGGTCAGACGAAGGCAAAGCTCGGCAACGTTCCGATGCGGTCGTTCGTACAGAAGGCGACGAACGAACGGCTCGCTGAATGGCTTGACGAGAATCCGACCGAGGCCAACAAGGTCGTGAAGAAGTCCATCGCTGCGGCACAAGCTCGCGTTGCCGCAAAGAAAGCGCGCGAGACGGTCCGACGTAAGACCGCATTGTCGGGAGCAGGCATGCCTGACAAACTCCGCGACTGCTCATCGCGCGATCCCGGCGAGTCGGAACTGTTTATCGTCGAAGGCGATTCCGCGGGTGGTACGGCGATCAACGCTCGTGATCCCCGAACGCAAGCGATCCTGCCGATTCGCGGCAAGATCCTCAACGTTGAGCGCGCTCGCATCGACAAGATGTTGAAGAACAACGAAATTCAAGCCCTCATCACCGCAATCGGCGCAGGTGTCGGCGAGGATTTCAACGTCGAAAAGGCGAGGTACCACAAGGTCATCGCGCTGTGCGACGCCGACGTTGACGGCAGTCATATTCGCACCTTGCTGCTGACGTTCTTCTTCCGTCAGATGCGCGATCTCGTCGAGGCGGGCTACGTCTACATCGCACAGCCGCCGCTGTATTCCACGGAGGTCGGCAAGGAAAAGGTGTATCTCAAAGACGAGGCCGCCAAGGACCGTTTCCTGACCGAACGACCCAACCATCGCAAAGAGTTCCAGCGCCTGAAAGGTCTCGGCGAAATGGACTGGGAAGAGTTGCGAGCCACCACGATCAACTACGAGACACGCACCTTGTTGCAGGTGACTGTTGCCGAAGCGGCTGAGGCCGACATGATCATGAGCGTGCTCATGGGCGACGACGTCGAGAGTCGTCGCAACTTCATCACTACCAATGCCCGTGACGTGAGGAACCTGGACTTCTGATGAGCGACGACAACATCACCCCCGACGAAGAGCACCAATCGGTGCAACCGATCGCTCTCCAGGACGAGATGGAGAACTCGTTCCTCGAGTACGCGATGTCGGTCATCATGTCGCGGGCATTACCCGACGCTCGCGATGGGCTTAAGCCAGTGCACCGTCGCATCATCTGGGACATGGAGCAGCAGGGGTTCCGTCCTGATCGTCCATTCGTCAAATGCGCCCGTGTCTCAGGTGACACGATGGCTCGTTATCACCCACATGGTGACGGTGCTATCTATGACGCGCTGGTTCGTATGGCCCAGCCGTTTTCGTTGCGGCACCCACTGATCGATTTCCACGGCAACTACGGCTCACCCGACTTTGGTCCTGCGGCGAGCCGGTACACCGAGTGTCGTTTGCATCCGCTGGCGATGCAATTACTCGCCGACATCGACGAAGACACCGTCGACATGTTGCCGAACTACGACGGCACCACGGAACAGCCCGAGGTGTTGCCGGCCCGTTTCCCGAACCTGCTGGTGAACGGTTCCCAAGGCATTGCCGTCGGCATGGCGACGAATATCCCTCCCCACAACCTGGGCGAAGTGATCGACGCCACCATCCATCTCATCGATCATCCCGAGGCGACACCCGATGACCTGATGGAGTTCGTCAAAGGCCCCGATTTCCCGACGGGTGGATCGATCCTTGGTCGCGCGGGGATCATTGAGGCGTACCGAACCGGCCGTGGTTCGGTGAAGATGCGTGCGACGGCGACGATCGACGAGGGCAAGTCGGGTCGCATGGAGATCGTCGTGACGCAGTTGCCGTATCAGACGAGTTGTTCTGCGATTGCGGCACGTATCACCGAACTCGTTGAGGCAGGCGACATCGATGGCATTGCCGACATCAACGACGGTTCGTCGGGCGGCGAGACGTCGCTGGTCGTCACGTTAAAACGTGACGCGAACGCCAACGTGGTGCTCAACAATCTCTTCAAGATGACCCAGTTGCAGACCAGTTTCTCGATCAACATGGTGGCTCTCGTCGACGGCGTGCCACGCACGATGAACCTACGGGACGCACTTGATGCCTACGTGCGTCACCAGATCGAGGTCATCACCCGCCGCTCGACCTATCGATTGGAGAAGGCTCGTCGTCGTGAGCACATCCTCGACGGTCGCATCAAGGCACTCAACGTCATCGATGAGATCATTGCGTTGATCCGCGCCAGCGACGATGCAGCTGCGGCGAAGGCCGCCCTCATGGCTGAACCCTTTGAGTTCTCAGAAGCGCAAGCGGTCGACATCCTCGACATGCAGTTGCGTCAACTCACCCGGTTGAGCCGCATTGACATCGAGGCTGAACTTGAGAACATTCGGGCGACCATCGCCGAACTCGAATCCATTCTCGCCGACGACGCGAAACTCCGCGGTGTCATCAAGGACGAGATGATGGAGGTGCGATCGCAGTTCGCCACCGACCGCGTGTGCCAGATCACCTACGACGACGGCGAGATGCGCATTGAGGATCTTGTCGAAGACAAGGAACTCGTCATCGTCATGACGGAGGCCCAGTATGTGAAGGCGGTGCCGGCCTCATCGTTCAAGGCCCAAGGCCGTGGTGGGCGTGGCGTGTCGGGTGGAAAGTTGAAGCAAGACGACATCATTCGTCATGTCATCTTCACCACGGCACACGCATACCTTCTGTTCTTCTCGAACCGAGGCCGCGTGTATCGACTTCGGGCTCTCGACGTTCCCGAGCGTGAGCGCACCGCAAAGGGCATGCCAATCGTCAACCTGTTGCCATTGCAGGCCGATGAACAGATTCAGGCGATCATCGACACTCGTGACTTCGCCAGTGAGCGGTATCTGTTCTTCGCGACCCGCCAGGGAACGGTCAAGAAGACGGCGTTTGACGCCTACGACTCGAGTCGACGAGACGGACTCATTGCCATCAACCTCCACGACGGTGACGAGTTGGTCAAGGTGATCGAAACGAGCGGCACTGACGACATCTTCATGGTTGCTCGATCTGGCATGACGATCCGATTCAAGGAAACCGATGTGCGCCCGATGGGTCGATCGGCTGCCGGGGTGCGAGGCATGCGACTCAAGTCGGGTGACGATGCGGTCGTCTCATGTGATGTTGCCCGTGATGACACCGCCATCCTCATCATGACCGAGGCCGGTTATGGCAAGAGGACGCAACTCGACAAGTTCAATACGCAAGGCCGTGGTGGCCAAGGTGTCCGCGGCATCAAACTCACCGGCAAGAAAGGCGAAGTGGTTGCTGCCTTCATGGTCGGTCTCGAAGATGAAATCGTGGCTGTGTCGTCGGGTGGTGTCACCATCCGTATGGCGGTCCGCGAGATTTCCTCGCAAGGACGCGACGCAACTGGTGTGCGCATTATGAACCTCGATGAGGGACATGGCGTGGCGTCAGTCGCGCCGATCCTTGCCGCTGACGAAGAGTGATCGTGGTGTCGCCCCGAGTGGGCGGCGAGGCCGGTGGCATTTCACCACTGACCGTTGCCGGACTCGGTGTGCTGGTGTTGGTCGTGACGTCGTGGGCGCGCGGTCCACTCTCGTTTTCCGTCGATCGCCAGCGCGCCGCAACGGCCGCAGATGCAACTGCGCTTGCCGCTGTGGGTTGGGGCGAGTCGGTGGCACACCGTGTGGCGCAAGCGAATGGCGCCACGTTGGTGAACCTAGAGGTGACCCCGTTGCGGGCAGGGTCCGTGGCGATGGTGATGGTTGAGGTTGACGGTGTGCCGGCCTCGGCCCGAGCCACCGATGCGGGCTGAGGGATCTTGTCGTCGGCAACGTCCTACACTCGTGAGCGTGGCTACCACGGATGATCGAGGCGATCGATCCGGACCTGTTCGTCCGGGTGTGGTGGCTGGTCGACGGTCTCGTGAGCCGAGAACACCGGTTGAGGTTGCTGAGGTTGATGCTCCATCTGGCCCGCCAACCGCAGAGTTCGTGATGCCGGACATCGTGCAGGCCCAGCCATCGGGTGAAGTTCCTGAAGTGCCTCGCACGGCGATGCCCCCGAGTGGTGGTGCTCCAGCATCAATGGTGGGTTCGAGCATGGACGTATCACCTGAAGGGGTCGTTCAACCTGGTCGTGTTCGCCAGCAGGTGGTGCTTCGATCACCTCGTCGTCGCCCGCGAGTTCGTCGGGTGTCACGGGTGCTCCGGCATATTGATCCGTGGTCGGTGTTTAAGGTCGCAGCGATCTTTTCTTTGGCGACCTACGTGTCGGTTCTGACAAGCGGCGTGCTGTTGTGGCGGGTGGCGGACTCAACCGGAACACTTGCCAATATTGAGCGTTGGTTCACCCAGTTCGGCTGGGAAACCTTCGAACTCAAGGGTGATGAAATCTTCTCCGCGGCGTGGGTCATCGGACTGTTCATCGCGGTGGGGACTACTGGTTTTGCCGTGTTGTCAGCGACATTGTTCAACCTCGTGAGCGACATTGTGGGCGGTGTGAGGGTCAGCGTGCTCGAAGAAGAGGTCACTGAGCGCACTGACGACCCCATCAGTCGCTTTCGGCTCCGTCGGCCTGGGGGTTGAGGTTCACGGCGAGCCGCCGATAGCGTTCCATCCCTGCCGGGGCTATAGCTCAGTCGGTTAGAGCGCATCCCTGATAAGGATGAGGTCACAAGTTCGATTCTTGTTAGCCCCACCAGCGGACTAAGGGTTTCCCGAGGTCTGGCTCCCGGATGGACCGGTTGGTCCAAGTTTGATGGTCCAAGTTTCCGGGACCCCCCCATGCGGGGAGTGTGCTGGCGCGACAAAGCGTCATCGGGCTTCGAATGCAAACCGCTCGAAACTCTCCCACGTGGTGAGGAGTGTCCATGTGGCACCAGCATCCGTCGAGCGTGCAATCAGTCCTCCGGCCCCGCTGACGTACATGATCTCCGGACGATCTGGATGCACAACGATCTTGGACGGCACGGCGCGTCGCTTGATCGGCTCCTCGTTGTAGGCGTTCGTCGCGAACTCAGGCGGGAGTTTGCCGATTGGTGTCCAACTCAGCCCCCCGTCGTCACTGCGAACGAGAGTGTTCGGACCATCACGCAGAGGTGTGTCGAGCACCGCGAACGCGCGCCTTCCGTCGCCTCGTCCATCGAACATCGCGGCAACGACACGATCTGCCAACCTCGTCCATGTCCGACCGCCATCTGCGGAAACAAAGGTCGCCTCCTCGGTTTCCGACTGGGTGGTGTTGATGATGTGAGTTCCGTCAGTCGAGATCGCTGCGTTGACGACTGGCAGTCCGTGACCGACGCCGGTACCCATCGAGTCCCAAGTCGTTCCACCATCGAGCGTTTCGTACCATCCTGCTTCCAGGCCCGTCCCAGCTGGAGCGTCGCGACCCTGGTACGCGAAGACACCGAGGATCAGGCGGTCCGGAACACTCGGATCAGCCCAGAGCGTGTTGGCGCTAGTCGCCTTCCCCCAGCCGGTCGGCAATTCCTCGTGCGACGTGCCACCTTGGCCGACACCCGTGATCTTGTAGACCATTCCAACGTCGACGAAGGTCTCGTCGGGGTCGGCTTCGGTACTGGTCAGCGGACTTGCCGTGACACCGGCGTAGATCGTCTCGGGGTTGAACGGATCGACTGCGAGCGACGCCGTGTAGGAGTTCATGTCTGGAGTGGTCAGGAGTGTCCAGGTCTTTCCATCATCGTCACTCACGTAGAAGCCGGCTCCACGCGCCTGCCAGATTCGCGCCTCGACGGTTCCGGTACCGCCGAAGAACAGATAGATCCGACCCGGTACATGGTGATCAAACCTGATGTCGAGCATCTCCTTGTGACAGACCGTGCCGTCGAACCCTGCCATCTCCCATACGAGACCCGTCGTCGACATCGGTCCCCAGGTGACACCGTTGTCGGGGCTTTCGATACGGAAGATCCTGCGGCTATCACGGGTTCGGCCAACGGCCAGCAGCCGGCTATCACCGTGTTTCAAGATGCTCGGCTGAATCGCCCCAAT
>JAPOJQ010000028.1 GCA_029978335.1 Actinomycetota bacterium | reverse complement strand
GGGGCCGGCGCATTGTGTGCCGCCCCCCTCCGTGCGTTTTCAGCGCCGGTGCGAGATTCAGTGTCGCCGCAGGGTGACCACTCGGCGCCGGTCGAATTCGGCGGCTTCCTCCAACGAGACTTCGACGAGCCCGGGCAACGACGAGATCAAACCATCCCAGAGTCGTCGAGCGATTTCTTCAACAGTTGGCTCTCTGTCCCACATCATTGGCTGGTAGCCCTTCCACTCGCCGACATCCTCGTGGGTCAGGTAGTGCCCGCGCCATGGTTCAACGGTTGCCATCAACGTGGCTTCGAGTTCATCCGCGGGATGAATCTTGTCAGCCTCCGGATCGCCTTCGACGACCGCCGACACGGTCCATGCGTGTGTATGAATCAGTCCGTCGACTCGATGCCCCCAGCGCGCCTGTACCGACGCCGAAATGATCATTTGTAGGTGAGCGTGCGGGCGGTTGAGCGCGATACCAGATTGGGAAGTGTCGCTGTCCATGTCCGCATCATCGCGCTCACCAGCGTGACGAACGCGAACCCAGTTGTTCCAGAACCCGTGCTGCGGCGTTGCGGCCTGCACCCCCGAAGATTCCAGCTCCTGGGAACGCGGCAGCTCCGGCGATATGGAGGCCGGTAACGGGACCGACGTGCCGAGTGAGTTCGGGCTGACGTCCGAGGAGGGTATGCAGCGGTGGTCCGCCGAATGCCGGTGTGTGTCCCCGGTGCATTGCAAATTCCCGTTCGTAGCGATCGGGCGTCATCGCCCTCCAGCGGTCGATGTGCAACGTTCCCGGTTCACAGAGTCCATTGAGCAGCTCGAGCCACCTCGCTGGCTCGGTGCTGTGTGGCCACTCGTGGGTGTACGGCGTGAAGAGCACCTCCAGGCTGAGCACCTGTTCGGCGGCGTCGAGTTGCATGCTCGGATCAAGCACCGTCGGGATATTGACCAGCATGGTGGGCCGATCGGCGATGGTGCCGACGGAGCGCCGCTGGTGTGCTTGGTCGAGATCTGAAGGCGAGGGACACACGACGGTTGTCGGAGAATGAGCATCGATCTCTCGGCCGAGTCGCTCTTGAAGCCATCGTTCGTGAGCGAAAACCGGGCGCGCGATGAGGACCGCATCCACCTTGGATTCGTACCCATCAGGCACGGGGCGATCGCGCCATTGATGAAGCGCGTCGCTGTTCATTTCGCGATCATCGCCCAGCCAATGTTGAATGACTCGCTGGGGGTCACAGGCAGCAATGACGTGCTGTGCATGAATACGCACATCGTTATCGAGTACCACCGCACTCACGCGACTTCCATCGGTTTCGAGGCGTCGAACGGATCGCCCGAGGATGGTGACGCCACCAGCGGCCTCAAATGAGCGAAGAACGGCATCGGTGAGCGCTCCGCTGCCGCCGACCGGACGCCCTGTGCGGATCAGATGTTTGGTGGCATAGCCTGCGGCGGCGAGTCCGGTGCCTGGCATCGATGGGTGGACGCCCCACACGGTGGGACCAGTTGCCACCGCAGGCATCCAAGCGCGCCAGTCGTCGAAGTAGTGCGTGAGCACCGCGTGCGCACTTGAACGTGACCATCGCAGCAGCCGCGTCGCACCACGCCCTCGAAGTCCGGCCACCGTTCGCATGAACGCCGGGAACGACGGCGTGGTGCGGGCAATGTCGATCGCCAACCGAGCGACCGGTAGCGCATCGTTGAGGTAGCGCCGATACGCCTGCACCCATGATGGGTTTGTTCGAGCAAGATCCTCGAGGTGGGCATCAATATCACTGTGGAAGACCCACGACTCGGGACCTTCGTGCGACGTATGAATGAGCGAGAATTCGGACTCGAGGTAGCGAAGGCCGTGATGCGCCAGGTCGAGGTCGTCGAGTACGGGCATCGCGCGAATCATGGTGTGATCGCAGTTGCAGATGTTGAAACGGGCGCCGAGGTCAGTGACGGTCGAAGCGCAGCCACCGACGTCTCGTCTTGCCTCGACAAGCACCGTGTCGATTCCCGCTCTGGCGAGATACGCGGCAGCGATCAAGCCGTTATGTCCGGCCCCAACAACGACCGCAGTGGTCGAAATGTCGGTCTCATCGTGTGTGTTGTACCCGTCGAGCGACACAAGGCGACGCTAGCGTGCGCGCCGTGCCGGACTTCGGGCAGCAGCATCTCTCCACCCACCCATCAGCGCTCAGCGTCAACTGGCTCGCTGTGGTTCCACCCGTGGCTGAACTCCCTGCCTTGATTGAACCATTGGAATTTCCACGGGTTGAGCGGCCCTCGACTGAATCGTTGGTGCCGATCGAGCATCCACGTATCTCCGTGGTTGAGGCATACCGCGAAGCCGGCTGGAGCGCAGCGCAGCGAGGCATGTGGCTGCGATCGTCGGCGATGCAGCGACTTGCCAACGTCGCCGACGGGCTGCCGGAGCCGTGGGGGCTACACGTGTTCGACGCGTGGCGGCCTCTCGACCTGCAGGCTGAGCTGTATGCAGCTGCATACGCTGACCCCTTGTTGCCGCCCGGCTTTGTATCCGAGCCGAACGAGGATCCGCAGGCGCCTCCCCCACATCTTTCTGGTGGAACCTTGGATCTCACGCTCACCTACGCCGGGACTCCGCTCAGCCTGGGCACTTCATTTGATGACTTCACCGCTGCCGCTCGTGCCGATTCGCTGGAGTCGTCGCCGTCAGTTGAGCGCGAACTTCGGCGCATGTTGTTTTGGGCCATGCATGCGGAGGGCTATGTGGTGCTTGACTGCGAATGGTGGCACTTTGAGTATGGGACCCGTCGCTGGGCGGCGATCATGGGCTCGCCGCCGCTCTTTGGTCCCGCAGAACCTCCTAAGTGAGCGGCGTGTGGAATGAGCGGCACATGCCCGTGGTTCATGTTGTTGGAATGAACGTCGGACAAGCGCGAGGGACTGGTCGGCAGTGATGCGATCGTGGTCGGTCGGGCGACTCGCCGGGATCCCGGTTCGCCTCCATTGGAGCGTAGGAGTTGTGGCTGTTTTCCTTGCCTCAGGACTTGCTGCTTCGGTGCATGCAGCGGTTGCTGTGTTCGGCGTCCTCGGTTTTGGGGTGTCGATATTGGCTCATGAACTCGCTCACGCACTGATCGCACGGCGGTCGTCGATTCAGACACGCTCGATTGAACTCTGGGCGTTAGGCGGTATGGCCCGCCTTGATCGTGATGCTCCAACCCCACGCAGTGAGGCGGCGATCGCGGTTGCTGGACCGCTGACAAGTCTGGTCTTGGGGACGCTGATGCTAGGGGTGTGGTTCGGACTCCCGACTGATGGCATGGTCGGTGAATTCGGCCGGGTGGCGGGTTGGCTCGCAGTGGTCAATCTTGGCCTTGGCTTCTTCAACCTGTTACCCGGTGCGCCGCTTGATGGCGGGCGAATCCTACGAGCGATTCGTTGGGCTCAGCATGGCGACCGATACCGAGCGGGCCGGGAGTCCGGTACGGCGGGCGTCGTGCTTGGCTGGTTGGTCGCAGGTGTTGGACTGTGGTTGTTGCTCCGGGGGTACGGCACGGTGACTGTGCTGTTGGTCGGAGTGTTCATCGCGATCAACGCACGCGTCGAGATCGCATCAGCTGCACTCCATGAGCGAGTCGCTGGTATCCGTGTTGGCGACCTCACCTGGTTCGGCGTCGCCACCGTTGATCAATGGGATGACGTTGCAACGATGCTTCGCGATCGACGACGGCTTGGAGGCGCTGATGCCGCCGCGGTCCTTAACGATGCGGGCATAGTAATCGGACTGGTCTTGTTGGAGGCTGCCGATGCAGTCGCTGCGGAGCAACGATTTGACACCTTTGCAGCGGACCTCATGACACCGATTGCCGAGGTGCCACGCACCCAGACAACTGATGACCTTGCCGACTCGCTGACGGGGCTGAATCCGCGCCATCCCATCCTGACGGTGTGGGACGGCGATCTATTGGTGGGTGTGGTGCCACCGCGTCGTCTCCGTGAGGCATTGGGTGTCTAATCAGGCGTCGTCGACGGCCCAATCGCGCGATGCCACTGGCGGCTTGTCGCTCCAGGGGAAGTTGATCCATCGATCCGTCCGACGCCAGACATAGTCGCATTGCACGACCGAATGGGGCTTCTCATAGATCACCGCCGTGCGGACTTCACCGACTTTGCCAGCACAGAACTCGTTCACGCTCTTGAGCGTGTGGCCCGTGTCGGCAACATCATCGACGATCAGCAAACGAGCGTCGCCGAGGTCGACAAAGTCCGGGGCCGGCGGAAGGATTCTTGGCACTTCGAGTCGCTCATCAACTCCGGTGTAGAACTCAACGTTCATCGTGTACGTGTTCTTCACCGAGAGGGCGTAGCCGAGGGCACCACCGATCAACAGGCCACCCCGTGCGATGGACAGGATCATGTCAGGTTCGTATCCGTCATCCGCAACCATCTGCGCGAGTTCTCTTGAGGCAGTTCCGAACAGTTCCCAGGAGAGAATCTCGCGCTCTGACATGACAGCGAGGTTAGCCGTGGAACCCCGGCTCACCTGCTGTTCGATATCGCATCGACGATGTCGTGAGGACGCACCGGGACTCGAGTGAGAGGACGCGCCATCGGGTAAGCCTGTGAAATCGCATCTCTGATCGCGGCAACGATTGCGGGTGTTGATGAGATTGTCGGCGGTTCACCAACGCCCTTCGCTCCGAGAGGCGACTCGGGTTCGTACTCCTCGATCATCGCGATTTCAACCGGTGGCATATCGGCGATCGTCGGCAGCAAGTAGTCGGTGAACGACGGATTCCGAATCACGCCATCAACTTGCACAATCTCTTCCATCACGGCCAGCCCAAGTCCTTGGGCAACCCCGCCTTCGATCTGTCCAATCACCGACATCGGGTTCAGCGCGCGCCCGATGTCTTGTGCGGTCGCGATCTGCACGACCTTCACGAGACCGAGATCGACGTCGACGTCGACGACCGCTCTGTGGGCGGCAAAGGCAAACGCAGTGTGGCACTCCCCTTGACCTAGGTCGTTGAGTCGCACCGTTGGGCGATGGCGATGGATGAATTCTTCGCTGAACGAACGACCTCGAACTGCCTCGCGAACTGGCTGGCGCCATCCATCAACGACGTCAACGACGTCGCAGTCGTGCACCTCAAGCCGGCCGGGTTCAACGCCGCGCTCGCTGGCAATATCGCTCAGCAGTCGGTCGCGAACGGCACGACATGCGCCCTCCACTGCCCCACCGCTCATCCACGTCTGTCGTGAGGCTGAGGTTGAACCCGCTGACCCAACGGTCGTGTCGATTGTCTCTGAGCTGACCTCGTCAAGGCCGAGGATGCTGCGGGCGATTTGTTCCGCAATGGTCACGAATCCTTGACCGACCTCCGCGGTTGCGTATTTGAGAGCGACCTGACCGTCATCGACGGTGCAGCGCGCGGTGCTGAAGTCGTCGAAACCCTCGGAGTACATCAGATTCTTGATCGAGACGGCGTACCCGATACCGCGGACGATGTTGCCTGCATCGCTCGTCAATCCAGCGCCGCCTGGGCGGCCAAAGGGATGATCGTCACCACCGACGGGTTGCGTGGGTAATGGCAATGCTTCGGTTTCATCGATACAACGCAACACAGGAGCGACGCTGGTAACCGGCTGGCCGGTAATGAGCACATCGCCAGTGACCATTGCATTGCGCCTCCGAATGTCTAATGGATCAATTCCGCATGCGGCAGCCAGTCGATCCATCTGGCTCTCATGAGCGAAGCAGGCTTGCACCACGCCGAAGCCGCGCATCGCACCGCACGGAAGGTGATTGGTTCGCACCGCGTAGCCGTCGACGACGGCGTTTGGGCATCGATACGGGCCTTGGGTGTGGGTGACCGCGTTGATCAAGACTGCCGATGACGTCGATGCATAGGCACCACCATCGAAGACGAACCGTGCCTCGATGTTGACGAGGGTGCCGTGGCGGTCAGCGTGATGACGCATCCAGATGCGCGCTGGATGACGGTGGACGTGACCGAGAAAACTCTCGGTGCGGCTGTAGTGCATTCGCACCGGTCGGCCGACGCGAAGGGCCAAGAGACAGGCGTGGACCTGCAGAGAAATGTCTTCGCGTCCGCCGAACGCGCCCCCGACACCACCGAGCACGAGGCGCACCGACGCTTCGGGAAGACCCAGACACGCAGCGATCTGTTGCCGGTCCTCGTGCAACCACTGAGTAGCGACGTGCAATTCGACCCCTGAACCATCTGGGTCGGGAATTGCGAGGGCGGCTTCGAGACCGAGGAACGCTTGATCTTGCATGCCGATCTCGTATTCGCCTTCGACGACGACGTCGCCGACAACACTCGGGTCGCCGGTGACGATGCGCTGATGCCGAACCACATTCCCATGAGGATGAATCGACGCCGTTCCGGGATCGATCGCTGCTTCCGGGTCGAGCAATGGCGGTAAGACGTCGTAGGTAACGACAATGGCATCCAGTGCGCGCTGGCAGGTCGTCGGGTCAGCAGCTGCAACGGCTGCTACGGGCTCACCAACAAATCGCACGATCCCGTCGGCAAAGACCGGCTGATCGCTTTCGATAAGGCCGTAGGCATTTCGACCGGGCACATCGGCCGCCGTTATCACTGCTCGAACGCCGTCGATGGCGAGCGCCCCTGACACGTCGAGTGCAACGATGCGCGCATGCGGATGCGGCGAACGCAACGTTGCACCCCACACGGCGCCGTCTGCAGTGAGGTCAGAGGAGAACGCAAATGCCCCCGACACCTTGGCCGGGGCATCGGGCCGGGTGGGTGATGTTCCAAGTACGTCACGTTGACGCGGAGGGAGTTGGAGGTCCGTCATTACTGCGCTGCTCGTTGGGAAATCACTTGATCAATGGCGGCGAGAATTCTTCCGTAGCCAGTGCAGCGGCACAGGTTGCCCGCCAGTGCTTCTCGGACGGTCTCGCGGTCGGCGTGCGGTTGCTGGTTGAGCAGGTCAGTAACCGCCATCACCAGTCCAGGAGTACAGAATCCACACTGCACTGCACCACAGTCGACAAATGCTTGTTGGACATCACTGAACGAACCGTCGGGGCGTGCAACCGATTCGATCGTGGTGATCGCTGTATCGGTGACCGATGCCGCCATGACAAGGCAAGAGCACATCAACACGCCATCGACGAGTACCGAACATGAGCCGCATTCGCCCTCCTCGCACGCACCTTTCGTGCCCGTCAGTTGGAGTTGATCTCTGAGCACTTGGAGCAAACTCGCGCCTGGGGCTGCGCCCCGCACGGGCACGCGGGCCCCATTGATCGTGAGTTCAAAGTCTCGTTCATCGACGATGACATCAGTCACTGGCTGGCTCCTCTGGAGATCAAGGCACGTTCAATTAGTCGGGTCGCAAGCACGCCAACGGCGTGTCGTCGGTAGGCGGCGGTGGAACGATGATCGTCAATCGGGCGAGCGGTCTTCCGAATGGCGGCAGCAAGTTGGCTCATTGCATCACCGAGGTGGGTACCGCCAAAGAGCACATTGGCGGCAACCGTTTCTGCTGCCGGACTTCTCAAGATGGTGGGGCCGACCGACCCGAGCGCAAAAGAAACCGATTGACGATCGTCGTCAACCACCAGGGCCACCCCGGCAAGCGAAATCACCATGGCGTTGCGAACGCCCACCTTGGTGTAACCCTGGAATCCATGAGTAAGGGGCACGTCAAGGGAGACGATGAGTTCGTCAGGCTCGAGGTTGGTGCGCTTCGGGCCCGTTGTCAGCTCAGCCACTCGGACACGACGTGTGCCCCTGGTCGACCGCACCGTCGCCATCGCATCGAGGGCTACCAGCGCGCACAGTCCGTCGCCGGCGGGCGATGCCGTCGCAACGTTGCCACCAATCGTGCCGGCGTTGCGAATTTGCGGACTTCCAACGGTGCGAGCCGCTTGAGCGAGCACTGGCACGTGTTCCACGAAAGGCGCTTCAGTGAGTTGCGACCAGGACACCGCAGCACCAATGGTGATCTGACGCCCTGCAGTGTCGAGCGTCCACATGGACAATTCGGGTATTCGAGAGAGTGAAATCACTGTCTCAAATTGGCGGAGTTGAGCGCCATGGTTGAGTTTCACCATCTCGTCGGTGCCGCCGGCGAGCAGCCGATGCACGGGCGTATCGGAGAGCGCATCAAGTGCGTCGTCGACGGTCTGTGGGGAGATCACCGGCACAGAGCAATTGTACGGATTGTCAACCCTGACGAGTGGCTCATCGAACGGCAGCTCGAACGTTCAGGTATACCGAGTGCATTGGTACCGGGTGGTATGGTCCTTCGACCGGGCGGAACGGTTCCGTCCTGGATCATGAGGGGGATGTCATGACACCACGTCGTGGAGGTGGTCGGGCTCGTGGCCTGATCGCACTGATGGCAGTTGCTGGACTCACGCTGAGTGCGTGCGGTGGAGGTGATGCTGCGGATGAACCCGCAGACGAACCAGCCACACAGGACACCACTGCCGATACCGAGGCGCCGGCCGAAGAGCCAGTTACAGAGGAGACGCTCGTCGAAGAGACGATTGCACCTGAAGAGGACCTTGACCCGGTGTTCGGGGGGACACTGCGCTATGCCATCGAGGCTGACGTTGACGGGCTGAATCCAACCCGTAACAGCATCTCCGCTCCTGGCTACGTCATCCTGAACGCGGTATTCGACAATCTCTTTGTCTACGACGAGAACGATGTGGCGGTGCCATTCCTCGCCGAATCGGGCACGCCGAGCGATGACTTCAAGGACTGGACCGTCAAACTTCGCGAAGGTGTTACCTTCCATGACGGAACACCACTGAACGCCGATGCGTTGTTGGTCAACTTCTCGTCGTTGCGCAGTTCTGCACTGCCGGCACTGGCGATCAATCCCTTCTTCCCACCATTGAACGCCGATGGCACCGATCCGGGTATTGAGAAAGTCGACGATCTCACCGTGATCTACCACTTGCTTGATCCGCAGGCGTACTTCCCGGCGTACCTGACCGGTCAGCTCGGCATGGTTGGTTCGCCAACGTGGCTTGAGGCTGCGCTCGTTGACCCGACGCTCAACCAGTCACCTGTCGGCACAGGGCCGTTCGTGTTCTCCGGCCGGTCAGAGGACTCGGTGACCACGGTCGTGCGCAACGAGGACTGGTGGTATGGCGATGTGTACCTCGACGCGGTTGAGTTCATGCCGGTGACCGACGCTGACCTTCGCGTCGAGCTGATGCTCAATGCCGAGATCGACGCACTCCACACCACGCACTTCCCGTCGATCGACACGCTCGAGGCCGAAGGCTTCAAGCAGGTCATTGATGAGACGGGCGAAGAGTCGTTCGGCATGATCAACATGGCCGTGCCGCCGTTTGACGACATTCGAGCCCGTGAGGCGCTGGCACTTGCTGCTCCGATCGAGCAGTATCAGTTGCTCATCAACGAGGGCCTCGGCACTCGGGCAAACGGTCGATTCGTGCCGTCCAGCCCGAACCACAATGCCGATGTCGTGCAGGTTGGCGACGACATTGCGGCTGCCCAGCCGCTCGTTGCCGAGTACTGCGCTGAGCGCGGTGACGAGACCAATCCGTTGTTGGCGACCACCACCTGCACCGATGGCAAGATCAACATGGAGCTGCAGTGGGCGGGACCATCAGTTGTGCAGAGCCGCATCGCCGACATCTTGGAGGCGGCATGGTCAGAAGCAGGCTTCAACGTGACGCGTCAAGAGATCCCGCAGGACGATCACATCGCCCAGGTTGCCGTCGGTGCCTACAACGTGGTGACGTGGCGTCAGTTCGGCGCTCCGGAACCTGCTGTTGACAACGTCTGGTTGCTGTGCCGTACCATCGGAGCGATTTCGCTCAACTGGCCACGTAACTGTGACGAGGCGCGTGACGAGGTACTCCTGGCAGCCGCAGCATCTACGGATCCGGCTGAGCGGGCAAGCCTGTATCAGGAGGCGGAGCAGATGATCGCTGACGCCTACACCTACATCTTCTTTAACCACACTCGGTGGTCGAACGCATTCGCCGACAACGTGTATGGCATTTGCGATCGTATGCTGCCCGACGGCGCCCATGCGCGGTGCTACTCAGGTGGTGCCGGCGACTTGTCGACGGTGTGGATGCAGTGACCTGATCTGGTGAGGTGGTGGGGCCCGACGCACGTTGGGCCCCACCATCCATCCATCCGCTCATGAACTACCTTTTTCAACGACTCGCCATGGCGGTGATGTTGCTGCTCGCCGTGAGCGCACTCACCTTTGGAGGTATGAACCTTCTCGGCGATCCCCTGTTCAATATCCTCGGCCCGGTCGCGGCTGACACGTCGAATCCGACAAGTGTCGCCAAAATTGACGCCGCCAAGGAGAAGTACTACCTCGATCGCCCGCTGCCTGAGCGGTACGTCCGTTGGCTCGGCGACATGGTGACCGGCGACTTTGGTGTTCAGTTCTCGTCAACCGGTGAGCCGCCGGTCACGAATCTCTTGAAAGAACGAACGCCGAGAACCTTTCAGTTGCTCGTTCTGGCACAGTTCATGGCGACGGCCATTTCGATCCCGTGGGCGCTGATCGCTGCTGCACGAGTTCGACGTCCGACCGATCGCATTTCAACGGTCACATCATTTCTGTTGATCGCTCTCCCGAACTTCGCGCTCGGCATCATCTTGAAATACCTCCTTGGCATCAAGCTCGGCTGGTTCCCACTCACCTACACGGCGAGTGATCCATTCTTCAGCCGGCTCCACCAACTGATCTTGCCGGCACTCACGATCGCGCTCCCTGCTGCTGCGGTGTACCAACGGTTGCTTCGCACTGACCTCGTGACCACATTGCAAGAAGATTTCATCCTGATGGCCCGTTCGAAGGGCGTGCCGCGGCGTCGAGTCCTGGTGCGTCATGCGCTACGTCCATCGTTGTTTTCATTCATCACGGTGTTTGGCATCAACACTGGTGCGCTGATCGGCGGCTCGCTGATCGTAGAAACCATCTTCAGGGTGCCAGGACTCGGCTCCGCCATCGTTGAGGCCATCCTTCGGGAGGACTTCCCGGTGGTGTTGGCGATTGTGATGATTGCAACGACGACGTTCGTGCTCGTCAACATTGCTGTTGACCTTCTCTATTCCGTTCTTGATCCTCGGGTGCGTCGATGAGTGAACCATCAGCAGAGACCGGTGTGACCGTGCCGATGGCGGCTGAACCGGGTCGTGTGCAGCGTCGCATCGGCATCGGATTTTGGTTGAGTATGAGTTGGATTGTGTTGGTGGTGCTGGCTGCCGTGTTGGCGCCATGGCTTCCGCTGAAAGATCCCGATGCCAACTACATCGTGACGGGGACACGTCCACCGTATGGACCGTCGTGGACACACCCCTTTGGCACTGACCAGGACGCCCGAGACCTCTTCAGTCGAGTGATCTTCGGTGCGCGAACGTCGTTGATCATCGGCTTTGTCGCCATCAGTTTCGGCATGATCATCGGTGGTGGACTCGGCATTATCGCCGGCTACTACCGAAAATGGGTCGACCGGACGATCAGCGTCGTCATGTTGATTTTGCTCTCGTTCCCGGCACTCATCCTCGCGATTCTGATCACCTCACTCATCGATCGCGGTTTGTTCACGATTTCCGTGACGCTTGGAATCTTGGCCATCGCGCCAGTTGGACGACTTGCTCGTGCTGCGACGCTGTCGTTTGCAGAACGTGAATTCGTCACAGCGGCACGCTCTCTCGGCGCGAGCAATGGTCGCATCATCGTCCGTGAACTCTTGCCTAACGTCGTGATTCCCATGGCTGCACTCGCGCTGTTGGGAATGGCAGTAGCCATCGTTGCTGAAGGTGGACTCGCGTTCCTCGGCCTATCGATTGAGAAGGGCTTCACCTGGGGCAAGTTGATTCTCTACGGTGCCGGCGCTCGTGATCTCGAGCGTGCGCCGTGGATCTCTTTCGCCCCGATTCTCGTGTTGTTCATCACTGTTTTGGCGCTGAACTACGCAGGTGATCGCATCCGTGACTACTTCGATGTGAAGGAGATCTCGCTGTGACACCGCTACAAACCGAGCATCGCTCTGATGTAGATCCGTTGCTGCAACTTGATGACGTGCGCACCCATTTCAAGACCGAGCGTGGCCGTGTCCGTGCCGTTGATGGCGTCAGTCTGACGCTCCGCCGCGGCCGGGCGCTCGGCATCGTTGGGGAGTCAGGTTCTGGCAAGACCGTGTTGTCGAGGACGATCATGGGTCTACTGCCGTCGACCGCAGAGGTGACCGGATCGATTCGATACTCGGGTACCGAGCTCATCGGTCGTGGTCGAGGGGGGATGCGCGGGTTCTGGGGTCGCGAGATGTCGATGGTGTTTCAGAATCCGATGGTATCGCTGAATCCGGTGATGAAGGTTGGCGAACAGATCGCCGAGCCGCTTCGTTTGCACCTCGGTATGTCTCGCTCCGATGCGAAGGCGACGGCTACTCGCCTCCTCACCGACGTGCGTATTCCAGAGCCCGAGCGCCGGATTGATCAGTACCCCCATGAACTGTCCGGCGGGATGCGTCAACGGGTGATGATTGCCATTGCGCTGGCGTGCGGGCCGTCACTGCTATTCGCCGACGAGCCGACAACTGCGCTCGATGTCACCGTGCAGGCCCAAATTCTCGAGTTGATCGCGGAACAACGTCGAGACCGCAACATGTCGGTGGTGCTCGTTACCCACGATCTCGGGGTGGTGGCTGGCCATACCGATGACATCGCCGTGATGTATGGCGGCAAGTTGGTCGAAACCGCGCCAACAACCCTGCTGTTCTCCGAAATGCGGATGCCGTACACGATGTCACTCCTGCGTTCGATCCCCCGACTAGATGATCCATCGCATACTCGGCTTCCGGTGATTGCTGGACGTCCCCCCGATCTCGTCGCTCCTCCAAGTGGCTGTCGTTTCGCGCCGCGGTGCGCGTATGCGCGAGAGCGTTGCCACCAAGAGGAGCCGCCATTGGTGCCCACATCTCATCCTGATCATCTGTATGCCTGTTGGTACCCCGTTGGATCCGATGAGTTCAATGAACGCGAGGCGGATCTCGTTCGATCAGGTGCCGTTCCAGTGGCGATAGCGAGGGGTGAACAGAAGTGACGTCGGCACCTCATCTGCGTCAGCGTGATGACATCGTCCTTAGCGTGCAGAACCTCGTTGTTGAGTTCCCCGCAGGGCGTGGGCGCCGTGTCTACGCCGTGTCGGGAGTTGATTTTGATCTCGCCACGGGTGAGACCCTTGGGATTGTGGGCGAGAGCGGTTGCGGTAAGTCGACCACCGGTCGGGCCATCATGCAAATGCCGAAGCCAACATCGGGGCGGGTCGAGTTTGAAGGTCGTGACTTGGTCGGTCTGAGCGCTGCTGACCTGCGCTCGGCTCGAACCAGGATCCAGATGATCTTCCAGGATCCGATCTCATCGCTGAACCCACGACGCAAAGTCTGGGACAGCGTCGCGGATCCCCTGCGGATATGGAAGCGAGGATCAGAGGCCGACATTGCGGCATTGGTCGATCGGGTACTTGAGAGCGTTGGCATCGATCCCACTCGTGCTCGGGAGAGTCGCCCACACGAGTTCTCGGGCGGCCAGTGTCAGCGCATCTCAATTGCGCGCGCGTTGGTACTCGATCCATCAGTGTTGATCTGTGACGAACCGGTGTCTGCGCTTGATGTCAGTGTCCAGGCGCAGGTGCTGAACCTGCTGGAGGACCTGAAGGCGGAGTTCGGGCTGACGATGGTATTCATCGCTCACGACTTGGCCGTGGTCAAGAACGTGAGCGACCGGGTGGCGGTGATGTATCTCGGTCGCATCTGCGAAATCGCCGACAGCGATGATCTCTATGCCCGGCCTGCGCACCCCTACACGCGGGTATTGCTCGACTCAATACCGGTTCCAGATCCGACGGTGACACCGCAGCCAGTTGATCTCGCCGGTGAACTTCCCTCGCCGATGTCGCCACCGAGTGGTTGTCGTTTCAACACCCGTTGCCCGTCAGCCGATGACGTCTGCCGCCAGGAGGTCCCTGAGATGCAACCGATCGGCGACGGGCACTATGTGGCGTGTCACCATCCGCTCGTCACACCGGTGACCATCGGCGGCGTGGTGTAACGAGGCAACGCTGATTCGCCGCCTCGAGCAATGCAGTATCGCCGCTCGAATCACCGTAGGCGTGGAGTTCCACCTCGTCCATTGACAGGTTGTGGACGTCACGAAGCCACTGCTGCAGTCGGCTGACTTTTTCTGCTCCCCTGCAGTTCGGACCGTCGAGCGCGCCGGTGAGATAGCCGTCGTCGCTTGCGAGTCGTGTGGCGACTGCGGCAGCGCCGAGTCGCGCTGCGATGTGGCGTACGTACACCTCATACGATGCCGAGACGATGACGAGTTGATGGCCTGCGGCCCGGTGTTGTTCGAGTCGATCAATGGTGTCGGCTCGGAACCATCGAACGACACGTTGGTCGACGAACTGTCGAGCGACGGCCTCGATCTCATCGACGCCTTTTCCCCGAAGCGAGGAACTCATCGCTCGCTTCATCTCGTCGCGTCGTGTGAGCGACCGTGGGTGCATCAGAACGTGGCGTCCAATGGCTTGCAGCAGCGTTCCAAGACCGACGGCGTCAATCGTGAACCGAACGAGACAGTCACGATCGGTGATGGTGCCGTCCAAGTCAAAAGCGGCAACCACCGTCATCGCCGCAGTCCTTCAATCATCTCCCAAAAGGACGGCCAGCTTTTCGTGACCACATCCGGCTCGTCAATCGTGATGCCATCGATCATCGTCCCGAGGACCCCAAACGCCATTGCCATTCGGTGGTCATCGTGGACGGCGACGGAACCACCGTGGAGCGTGCTTGGTCGAATGATGAGACCGTCGTCGGTTTCAGAGATGTCTGCCCCGAGCGCGGACAATTGGGTTGCCAACACGTTGAGACGATCACTTTCCTTCGCTCGGATGAAGCCCACGCCGCGGATTCGACAATCAGCGCTCGCTTGAGTACCGAGCACCGCCATCGTCGGTACCAGATCGGAGATGTCACTCATGTCGAGATCGAATGGCGCGAGCCGACTCGCTGGGCCTGTCACGGTGCAGCCCTGCACAGATTGTTCGATATGACACCCGATTGACTGCAGTATCTCGGCGAGCGATGCGTCGCCCTGCATCAATGTGGGGGTGAGTCCAGGAATTCGAACGGTGCCTCCGGTGAGCGCCGCGATTGCCATGGGATAACTCGCTGATGAGGCATCCGGCTCAACCACGGTTGCAACCGGGAGGTAACGCCCGGCACCAACGCTCACGACGGTCGACGATACGTCGACGTCGGAGTGACCAAAAATGGACATGACGGCGCTGGTCATTTCGACGTACGACCGCGACACAAGAGTGCCGCTGACCTCGATCCGGAGACCCTCAGGTAGCAGCGGCCCGATCATCATCAGGGCCGAGACGAACTGGCTTGAAATATCGCCGGGTACCGTGACTGCGGAGCCAGTTGCGGGGCCGCACACGGTGACGGGCAATCGATCACCAGTTGATGAGACCTGAGCACCCAACATTCGAAGGGCGTTGATCAACGGACCAATCGGTCGTCGTCGTAGCGGGTCTCCCCCGTCGATGGCGATGCTCTCGGAACCCAATGCCGCAAGCGCCGTCGCAAAACGCGAGGACGTGCCTGCCAAACCGCACCACAGGTGCCCACCCGTCGGCTTGTGTCGGCCGGTGACGCGCACGGTGTCTGATCCGACACGGTCGATGCCGATCCCAATGGCCGGTAAGCCGTCGACGAGCACTGTGGTGTCGTCACCGTCGGGGAGACCAGACAGCACCGACACACCGTCGGCGAGTGACGCACATATCAGCATTCGGTTGGCGACGCTCTTGGAACCCGGAACCGTCACCGTGGTGCGCGGCGGTGCTGCAAGACGAACAGTCGTCAACGTCATGCCAACAGACTCACGCTCGGCCGGAAGCCACGGGCGACCAATCCACCCCGGTATAGGTCGACTGCCGATGCGTCGACGAGTACGACGGCGACTCCACGACCACCCTCAGCCGAGTGCACCACTTCGAAGTTTGCGATATTCACACCGAGCTCGGCGGCGAGCGTGAACACCTCGGCTGCAGCACCAGTTCTGTCGGGAATTCGGATGCGCACCTCGGCGAGGGATGAAGGATCGGTCACTCTGCTCGGCAGATTAGAACGCGCCTCGCGAGCGGCGGAGAGTCGTTGCAGTAGCGAGTGGTCATCACCGCGTTCGATGATCTGTCGGATATCGGCCAACGAGGTCTCGAGATCAATCAAGGCAGCACAAATTGCGTCTCGGTTCTGCCGACAGATGTCGATCCAGATGCCGGGTGACCCGCTGGCAATTCTCGTCATATCTCGGAAACCGCCCGCCGCGAGGCGAAGGAGTGCAGCGTGCTCCTCCGAGCGGCTTGAGGCGAGACCCATCAGCGAAGCGGCGGTGAGGTGCGGAACGTGGCTCACCATGGCGACGAGCCGATCATGGGCCTCAGGCTCCAGCGCCACTACCTCGGCTCCTAGGCTCCGTATCACCCCTGCTACAGCTGATAACGCCGCATCGTCAGTGGCAACGGTCGGGGTGAGTACCCAGATGGCTGACTCAAACATTGCCGCATCGGCACCGTCGAGCCCCTCGAGTTCGCTTCCAGCCATTGGGTGGCCTCCCACAAATCGGCCCGAAGTGAAGGACGTAGCAATCGGCGACTTCACCGAACCGACATCGGTCACGGGACCATCGGTGAGGTCGAGGGCCTGCTGTACAGCGTGCTGAGCGGCATCGACCGGAACGGCCACCACGGTAAGCGACGCCGACCGCAGAATCGTCGAGGAGGAGATGATTCGTTCTTCAAGCGCCCGTGCAACGACTGCGTCGTTGACGTCCGTGCCGTGGACTCGCCATCCTCGTGCGCCAAGGGCAAGCGCAACCGACCCTCCGATCAGGCCAAGGCCGATGACGTTGGCAACCGGAGCTGACGACTGCATGTCGGAAGCACTGCTCACGTGTGGGGAGCGTACCCAGCGGCTCCGGTCTCCGTGCTGAGTGCGATCACCTCGCCGGGATCGAGATACCGCCATGTCCCCGGAGCGAGGGAGCGGTCACTGATCGGACCGATACGAACCCTGATCAAGCGTTCGACCGGGTGACCAATTGCGTCGCACATACGACGAACTTGACGATTCCGCCCCTCATGAATCGTAATCCGCAAGAGACCGGGCTCAGGCTGTGAAACCTGTGCCGGAGCAGTGAAGCCATCGTCAAGTTCGATGCCGTCACGAAGTCGACGAAGCGAACCTGCACTCACTGCTCCCCGCCTGACTGAAGCGAGGTATTCCTTCTCGACGCCGCGTGACGGGTGGGTGATC
Organism: Actinomycetota bacterium; assembly: GCA_029978335.1. Taxonomy (GTDB): domain Bacteria; phylum Actinomycetota; class Acidimicrobiia; order Acidimicrobiales; family Ilumatobacteraceae; genus Casp-actino5. The sequence continues at coordinate 6,467 of JAPOJQ010000028.1, read as the reverse complement.
GCATGGGTGAGGGCGCCATCGTTCGTCACGATGATGAGGCCTTCAGTCGCAAGATCAAGCCGACCAACAGGATGGACACGTGGTTCGGGTGGGACCAGGTCAACAATGGTTGGACGATCGTGGGTATCGCCGACGCTGCAGATGACGCCTTGGGGTTTGTTGACGAGATAGTGGACGAGACCAGGTCGAATACCGACGGGAACGCCGTCAACCTCGACACGGTCATTGTCAGGGCGAACACGACAGCCCAACACCGCAGTGGCATCGTTCACGCGTACCCGACCTTGAGCGATCATCTCTTCGCATACGCGTCGGCTCCCCCAACCGTGGGCAGCTAGCACCTTTTGCAGCCGCTCCCCAAGCGGTGCGTCGTCACTATCTCGGTACCACGGTGTCGCCTCCGGGGGCGTGGACTCAGGCGTTGGTTGTTCCATCGATTGGTTCGATTCGCAGGCCGTGTTCGAGCGCCTCAACGACATCTGCATCGGGGATGAATTCCGCGATGGAAGGAAGGTCGTCGAGGCTGGCAATTCCGAGCTTCTCGCAGAACATGTCCGTGGTACCAAAGAGCACAGCTTGTCCGGGACCATCATCTCGACCGACTTCCGCCACGTAGCCACGAGCGGCGAGCGTTCGCAGCACGCCATCGGGATCGACACCGCGAATGGAGGCGATTTGCGCCCGTGAAATTGGCTGCTTGTACGCAACGATGGCGAGCGTTTCGAGCGCGGCACCAGATAGCCGCGCCCGTTGCTCGTCCAGGATGAATCGCTCAACGTACGGCGCAAGAGCGGCGACCGTCTGATAGCGGTAGCCGCCAGCGACGAGGACCAATTCAAATCCGCTCGACCGATCGACGTACTCGTGAGCGAGTTCATCGCAGAGTTCTTCGATCACCGGCAGTGGCTGCTCGAGGAGCTGGGCGAGCAATTCGCTCGGCACAGGCTCCTGAGCAACCAACACGATTGCCTCGATCGCCTGTCGAATTGCACGCCGAGGATCATCGGTGTTGACATCAGCAAGATTCAGGGGATCCATTTCAGCCCTCGTAGGTGTCGATGGTCAGAGTTGCGGGATCGAGATCGACACCACCGATCCAGATCACCTCGATGTCGCCGAAGCGATCGAATTGCTCGATGTCGACGACGCCCTGCTTGAAGAGTTCAAGCACGGCGAGAAACCGGACGATGACCTCGATCCGGTCGGCGAGATCACCGGTGAGACGTCTGAATCCAATGCGACCCGCTCGCGGGAGTTCTTCAAGCAATTCGGTCACGGCATCCGCCACGGTCACCTTGATCGGATTGACGTGAAAGAGATCAACCACCGGCTCGGTCCGCGGCAACAAGGCTCGAATAGCGGCACTTTGGAGCCGTTTCAGCGACGTACCTTCGAGGAGATCGGGCACGAGGCCGGCAAAGCGCTCATCGGGACCAACGCGTCGCGGATGGCACAGATCGGCATCATCGGCGAGTCGAGCAAACACCGCAGCCACATCCTTGAAGGTCTTGCACTCCAGCAGACGGGCAAGCAACAAGTCTCGCTCGGACCACAGGGCCAGCTATTCATCGAGATCGGTGTCATCGGCACCGGGCAGCAGTCGTCTCGTCTTCAACTCGACCAGGGTGGCCGCAATGAGGAGGAACTCTGTGGCCACGTCGAGGTCAAGCGCTTGCATGCGTTCAACCTCAGAGAGATACGCATCAACGATGGCCGCGAGATCGATCTCGTACAGGTCGACCTGTTCTTTCAGAATGAGCTGCAGCAACAGATCAAATGGCCCCTCATACACACCGGTTGCCACTTCGATTGCCACGACGACACGCTAGCCATCGCACCGGTTCTTCGGACGTGACTGCCCTCTTGCGAGTAACCTCCGAGGACGTGGCACGCGTCCTGTCCTGCATCCAGCCCACCGGGTCAGTTCACCTCGGGAATTACCTTGGTGCACTGCGAAACTGGGTTACAGGACAGCACGATAAAGATGTGTTCCACGGGATCGTCGATCTCCATGCTCTCACGACGACCACAGAGCCTCGGGTCGTCGGTCAGGCGACGATTGAACTGGCAGCGATGTTGTTCTCCATTGGGTTGGATCCCGAGGTGGCGACCGTATTCGTTCAGAGCCACGTGCCCGAGCATTCCCAACTCGGGTGGGTAATGGAGTGCACCGTGTCGTTCGGCGAGTTGTCACGGATGACGCAGTTCAAGGACAAGTCAGCGAAGCGAGAAGCCGAATTCGTGTCCGCTGGACTCTTCACGTACCCGGCGCTTCAGGCTGCGGACATCTTGTTGTACGACGCAAATGAAGTTCCGGTTGGCGATGACCAACGCCAACACGTCGAAATCACGCGAGACATCGCGCTGCGTTTCAACCATCGATTCGGTGAGACGTTCGTGGTACCTGAAGCGGTGACGCCTGCGGCGGGTGCTCGTGTGATGGATCTCCAGGACCCGACCTCGAAGATGTCGAAGTCGACCGAGACCGAGAATGGCTGCGTGTACCTTCTCGACGACCCGGCTTCGATCGTCAAGAAGTTCCGGAGAGCCGTGACCGACTCAGATGCTGATGTTCGTTACGACCCGAAGGCGAAACCTGGTGTGTCGAATCTGCTTGACATTCTGAGCGCTGCCACCGGGTCAGCGCCGTCTGCCCTGGTCGAGCACTACTCACAGTACGGCCCGCTCAAACAGGATGCCGCCGATGCCGTGATCGCACTTGTCGAGCCGATTCAGCAGCGTTACCACGAACTTATGGCGGACCGCGGCGAACTTGAGCGTCTACTTCGTGTGGGTGCTGATCGGGCCCGGTCGGTTGCGACGGCGACATTGCGCCGCACCTACGACGCGATTGGACTCCTCCCCTGCTGACGATTCCTGTGGATCGCTCCCGGCGGGCGATCGATCGGCAGATTCTCTCGCTGGCCATACCGGCGCTCGGCGCCCTCGCGGTCGAGCCGCTCTACGTTGCGGTCGACACGGCGATCATCGGTCGTGTCGGTACTTCTGAACTTGCAGGACTTGCCGGGGCGGGCACGGTGCTGTCGTTGGTGATCGCTGGATGCAACTTTTTGGCTTACGGCACGACTGAGCGGGTAGCACGTGCTCGGGGAACGGGTGATCTTGCTCGTGCGCGATTGGTCGCTACTCAGGCGTTATGGGTCGCCTTGGCGTTGTCAGCAATCGCGGTGCCGCTGCTTGCGGTTCTTTCTGAGCCACTTGTTGCGCTGCTCGGACTCCGCGGTGACGCTGCGTTTCACTCTGTCCGGTACCTCAGAATCGCTCTACTCGGTGTTCCGGCGGTGTTGATGGCGATCGCCGCCCAAGGAGTGCTGCGCGGCATCGGTGATTATCGCCGTCCGTTGTGGATTCTCCTACTCGGCAATTCCGTCAATGTGGTACTCGAGGTGCCGATGGTGCTCATCTGGAACATGTCGATGACAGGATCAGCCTTGTCGACCGTCATCAGCCAGTATCTCGTTGCGATGTGCTTCTGGCCGATTCTGCGCCCGCACCTCGCACCACCTGGTTCGCGGAGACCAGCTCGCGAGGTGATGCAGTCGCTCCTCGCCGTTGGAGGCAACCTGGCCTTGCGCGTTGGCGCAATGCTCGTGGTGCTGACCGGGGCAACGGTGTTGGCGGCGCGCAGCGGGGAGACTGATCTCGCTGCGCATCAGATCGTGGTGGGAGTGTTCATGTTGTTGGCTCTGGCACTCGATGCGCTCGCGGTGCCAGCGCACACGTTGATCGGGCAGTTGATGGGTGCAGCGGACATCTCGCTCGCGCGACTGATTGCCCAACGCGTCGTTGTGCTGAGTGCCATGACGGGGTCGCTTCTGGCCGTTGCTCTCATCGCTTGCTCAGGGCCAATTTCTCGGCTCTTCAGCGCTGACCAGGCGGTGTCAGGTGCTGCTGTTGGGGGTCTCGTGGTGCTCGGGACGGTCCTGTTGCCGGGAGCGTTGGCCTTCGCTGGTGATGGCGTGCTGATCGGCGCAGGTGATCACCGATTCTTGGGCCGCGCCGCAGTTGTGCAGGCACTCGTCCTCATACCTATCGTGCTGGTACCCGGAATCGGAGCAGGGCCGGGCGTGACCTCGGTCTGGATACTGCTCGGTTGCTGGATGGTCGTAAGGGCATCGACGGTCATGTTGCGCATGAATGCAGTGCTCCACGCATCACACATTGGTTAGAGATGATCTGCGCGCAGCAGTGCCGGTCCCCACGGCCCACAACCTGAGGCCGTTGCAATGGTGAGCGGGTCCGCGTCGACCTGATGGAGCAGTTCCACACCATGTTGCTCATGTTCAGTGAGGCGACGCATTGACGACGTGCGGGGCCCACACACCTTCGTCAGGATTCGAACGGCAACGGAACTAGGGGCGTCGACCTTGCCAATGTCGTGAAGCAGCGCTCCTGCAACAGCAGTGTCTGGTGCGCTGGGTGCGAGTTGAACGAAACGACGGGCCACGCCGACGCTATGTCGACGATCCCGTGGATGTAGCCGATCCCAAAGGTCGTGCTCCTCATCGGTGAGCAACGAGCGCACCCAAACAGCGTCGCATGATGAGGGCTCGTGGGATCCGATCGACTCGATCGTGCGTCGAACGAGGTGGCGGAGCAAGGTGATCATCGTCGCGCCCGAGGGTGAGCGGTTCGGTAGGTCTCGATCAGAAGGTCCTGGCTCACCCGGGTGTAGACCTGCGTGGTCGAGATTGACGAGTGCCCGAGCATTTCTTGCACGTATCGGAGGTCGGCACCTCCATCAAGCATGTGTGTCGCACATGAGTGTCGCAGAACATGCGGCGACAGGTGATCAACAATTCCAACGCGCTCCCCTGCGGCTTTGATGATCATCCAAATCCCTTGCCGGGTGAGACGACCACCGCGACGATTGAGGAACACTGCTTCAGCATCATCCCGTCGGCGCCAACGTTCAGGAACGAGTGCCGGTCGGCCGTCGTGATACCAGTCGGCCACCGCTTGGGCAGCGGCGTTGCCAAAGGGAACGAGTCGCTCCTTGTCGCCTTTGCCGAGAAGGCGCACAATGCGCGCTTCCATATCGAATGATCCTGCAGACAGCCCTGCGACCTCGGCGACACGGGCGCCGGTGCCATACATGAATTCGATTATTGCCCGATCGCGAAGACCCACAGGATTATCGGTTGCACACGAGTCGATCAACGAAATGATCTGATCGAGCGAGAGTGGCTTGGGTAGCCCAGCTGGCACCCGCACGCCGTCAATACGAGCCGTTGGGTCATCAGGGCGTATGGATTCAGCGGCGAGGTACCGGTGCAGCGTGCGAATAGCTGCGAGCGAACGAGCGATGCTCGACGGCGCAGCACCCAGTGCGCGTCGATGAGCTACATAGCGGTCGAGATCGGCGCGATCCAAGGTGAGAAGATTGAGTTGCTCCGCCCGTGTCCACGCGGTGTAGGAACTCAAGTCGCGACGGTAGGCGGCAATGGTGTTCGCGCTGCGGCCACGTTCGCCCGTGAGCCACATGAGAAATTCCTCAACCTCGAGCGGTAGGTCGCTGTCATCGTCGAGGTCAGCAGGAGTCATTTCACGCACCATCATCAGCACGCCGCAGCTGATCTGCTGCAGCGCGGAGCCCAATGACCGTTTTGGCATCGGTAATGGTGCCATTGTCGATGAGGGCGAGCGCATCAGCCAAGGGAAGGTGCAATTCGGTCATGTGTTCTTCTTCTGGACCTTGGAGGTCGCGCTGAATCGGCTCGCAGCCGGTGGCCAGAAAGATCTCGGTTGTCGAATCGGTCATTCCGGGTGATGGGTGGAACCGAGCGATCCTCGTCATGGAATCAGCTGCGAGCCCCACCTCCTCGGCGAGTTCACGATGCGCCGTTGACTCAGTGGGTTCGCCTGGCACGTCGCGCATCCCGGCCGGAATTTCAATCAGCTCGAATCCGCAACTCGGCCGGTATTGACGCACCAGCACAACCGAAGGATGTCCTTGCGGGTCGTACAGCACGGGAACAATTCCAACGGCACCCGGGGACCGTACGATGTCGCGCTCAAATACGATGCCATCGGGTGAGGAGAACGATCCAACAACTACTGACCACACATGACCACGGTGCACCTCGCGGTCGCCGAGGTGAGTGAAGCCCGACACCGGATCAGTGCGTTGACGCAGTAGCGCCCGGTTGACGTGCTGCCGCACGGGTCAGGGCAGCACCAACAAGGTCACGGAACAGTGGGTGCGGACGATCAGGTCGGCTCTTGAACTCGGGATGAGCCTGCGTGGCGACCAAGAATGGATGATCGCTGAGTTCAATGAATTCAACAAGTCGACGGTCGGGTGACACTCCACTGCACACCAGGCCTGCTTCTTCGAGACGGGAGCGATACTGCGGATTGAATTCGAAGCGATGGCGGTGTCGTTCGCTGATCGTGTCCGTACCATAGATCGCGGCCGCATGGCTGTTCGCCCCCAGGCGGGCTTC
>JAPOJQ010000097.1 GCA_029978335.1 Actinomycetota bacterium | reverse complement strand
CTCGCCAGGCTCACCGATGTCGGCGAGCGACCCATCGTCGCGTCGAATCTCGCAGCGAACGCCCGGCACCGGCGAACCGGCGGACCGCAACCGCGATGCGTACGGTTCTTCGCCTGTCATACCGCGTGCGTGATGTTCAGCGTCGAGACTCGTTGCGATCGGTGACGCTTCGGTCATGCCATACAACTGCATCATTCCGCAGCCGAAACCTGCAGCAACACGGCGCTGTACTTCGGCTGGCATCGGCGATGCCCCGTACATCAGGAGCCGAAGCGCAGACAGATCGGCCCCTTCGAGCGCCCCGCTCGCCAGCACCATGTTGAGCATTGTTGGTACCAACAGCGACAGGGTGCACTTTTCGTCGGCGAGTGCGCGCACCACGGCATTCGGTTCGAATGCGGGAACGAACACGTGGGTGCCACCCACCCAACTCAGCGCGTACGTCATCGAGCCATCAGCGAGATGGAACTGTGGGCCTGCGTGCAAGTAGGTGTCGCGTTGGGTCATCGCGAGGATCGCCACACCATGGATCGCATTCGACGTCAGGTTGCGGTGGGTCAGCATTGCGCCCTTGGGGAGCCCGGTTGTGCCGCCGGTGTAGAAGATCGCTGCGAGCGTGTCGTGTGACGGTTCGGGGAGGTCCACCGGCGCCGTGGCAACGAGCGACTCGTAGGCCACGCATCCATCGGGTGCAGTTGAACCAGGTCCGGTCCACACCAGCGTCGTGAGCGAGTCAACGCGGTTGACCAACTCGCGGGCGACCGTCAAATAGTTGTCGTCGACGAACAGCACACGCACCTGGGAGTCATTGCAGATGAAGGCCAATTCCTCAGCGGCGAGTCGGTAGTTGAGGTCGTTCATCACCATGCCGGCGAACGGAATGGCAAACCACAATTCGAAATGTCGAGCGCTGTTCAGCATCAAGACGCCGACACGATCGCCGATGTTCAAGCCGAGATTGAGCAAGCCCGATGCGAGTCCGTTGACTCGGTCAGACGTCTCGGACCAGGTCCGACGCTCACCCGTGCCGAGATCGACGGTGGCGGTGTGGTCAGCAAATTGGTCGACCGGGCGCTGCAGCGTCCAATTGAGTGTTGGCTCGGCTCCCATTTATCCCCCTTTGTGGAATCCGACGCGAACGGTAGTCCCCAGTGGCGTGCGCCGTTTCGTCGGAGCCGGTGCGTTCCCACGGTCGACGGCTTGGTACGTTGGCGCCGTTTCCTGGGGAGGAGCACCATGCAACAGAGCGCTCAAGCGCGACTCGACATCATCCGACGTGCGACAGCAGCGGGCGAACCGTACGAACTCGTTGCACGCGATGACATTCGAGGACCGATTCGGACCTTCGTGAATGCGCCGCAGACCTTGCGCGACATTTACACCGAGGCGATCAGCGACGAGACGTTCATCGTCGCCGGCGACGAACGGTGGACCTTCGCCGATGCATGGCGTGATGCATCGACGATTGGGCACATGCTCGTGCACGAGTGCGGTGTGGTGCCCGGTGATCGTGTGGCGATCTCGATGCGAAACCATGCCGAATGGATGTTGGCGTTTTGCGCTGCAACCTCAGTTGGCGCCATTGCGGTCGCCATGAATTCGCTCTGGAACGCAGAGGAGATGACGTACGGACTTGAGGATTCGGGCGCCAAGGTGTTGTTTGCCGACCGTGAACGACTCGAGCTGCTCGAGCAGTGCCCCGACCTGCCCGACCTCACCGTGGTCGAGGTGCGACACACTGGTGCGCCACGTGCCGATCTGAACCTCGCCGAGCGTATGGCTGCGATCGGCGCCGTACCGATGCCGGACGTGGCGATCGACCCGCAAGATCGTGCGCTCATTCTCTACACCTCTGGTTCAACGGGCCATCCCAAAGGCGTGCTGTCGAGTCATCACAACGTGATCGTTGCCCTGCTGGCGTGGGAACTCGAGTACGGCACCCTGGCTGAGCGGTCAGGAATCCAACTGGCCCCGCCAGAAGGCTCCAGCCACGGTCCGGCCACGTTGCTTGGCATTCCGCTGTTCCACGTACTCGGCCTCCACGGCGTGTTCCTCGCAAGCTTCCGCTCCCAACGCAAGACGGTGACGATGCTCAAGTGGGATGCAGCCGTCGCCGCCGAACTCATCGAACGCGAACGCATCGTGACCTTCACCGGTCCGCCTGCGGTGACAGGTGACCTCGTTCGTGAAGCACGTCGGGCCGGCCGTGACCTGTCGTCGCTGCTCACCGTCGGTGGCGGTGGTGCTGCGCGAGCCCCTGAGCAGGTGCGTCAGATCGACGAGACCTTTCACACCGCAATCCCGAACACCGGTTGGGGTATGACCGAGACCAATGCGATTGGCACGCTGATCGTCGGCCCTGACTACATCGATCATCCGTTGAGCTCTGGGCCTCCGCTGAGCGTCATCGACCTGCGCGTCGTTGACGATGCCGGAAACGAAGTGTCGACGGGCGAGCGTGGCGAACTGCAGGTGCGAGGTCCGTCGATGTTTCGTGAGTATTGGAACAAGCCGGAGGCGACGGCGGCCTCGTTTGCGGAGGATGGCTGGTTCCGCACCGGGGACGTTGCGTTCATCGACGACGACGGGCACTTGCACATCGTCGACCGCATCAAGGACCTCATCATTCGTGGTGGCGAGAACATCGGCTGCGGCGGTGTCGAAGCCGCTCTCGCGACTCATCCAGCGGTCGTTGAAGCTGCTGTGTACGCGGTGCCCGATGAGCGTCTAGGAGAAGAGGTCGGTGCAACGTTGTACGTCTCGGATCCACTCGACGCTGATGAACTTCGGGCGTACCTTGCTGCGCACCTCGCCCGCTACGAGATTCCTCGCTACATCTCGATGCGCACCGAACCGCTGCCCCGCACCGGTTCTGGCAAGTTGCTGAAGCGGCAGCTACGCGACGAGGCGGTTGCTGAGCTCGGTCTCTGAACGATCAGCGCAAGAGCTGCAAGGCGTCGAATTCGAGTTCTGCCATACGCCGCGCACTTGCGGCCATCACGATCGAGGGGAAACTGCCGTCGAGATGGCTGCGCGATTGCCCAGCCATGCCGAGTCCCCAACGAACGGTCGTGAGGACCCGCCACCATCGAACACGCTCCTCATCGACGGTGCCCCCTGCTGACCGATAGGCGTTGGCGAGCGCAGCAAACGAACCAAGACCGCCGACGGTGAGGTGATCTTCGCGAAAGCGCCACATCCGTTGACACGTCCACGCGAGATCTTCCACAGCGTCACCACGACGGCTGCCCTCCCAGTCGAGGATCGCACGAAGTCCATCGGGCCCGACGATGATGTTGCCGTTTCGAACGTCGCTGTGAACGATCGATGTCGTCGTCGGTTCGCTCGGGGCGGTGCGCTCCAACCAGCGAGCACAGAAGGCGAACGCAGGTGAGGCGGTCAACGCGTCGCTCAACCCCTGATCGACTTGGCCAAGTGCCTCCGCGATCGGGGGATTCCCACTCTCGGGAGTCAATGCGTCAGGAGCCAGTGCATCATCGACGGCGTGGAGTCGGGCGAGCGCTTCGCCGAGTTGGCCGACGATGCGCTCGCCGAGGTCGTTACCTTGCGTTGCCACCAGCCGAAGCACGCGCCGTGGCACGGTCTCGCCGTCGATCGCTGTTGAACAAAAGAACGGTCCACCGAGCACCTGCTCATCGGTGCACACATGATGAATGTTGGGCACTGGCACGCCCGCCTGCTCAGCCAAGGTTCGAACCGCTGCTTCGTCAGCAACGCTCAACAGTTGAATGGCGGCGCTCGGGATCATGGTGAGCGCAAGTCGTTCATCACCCGCCGAGGACCGTGCCGTGAACAGCGCATTGAATCTGCGCGCACCGGCCGATACCGGGGCGATGTCGACAACCTCGATGGGTGTTGACCGCTGCTTGGTCAGCCATGCAGCGAGCCGGCTTGCGGCATCGGACATCAATCACCGTCCCATACGTCGTAGCCGGGCTTCGCAATGGACAGGTCGCCGCGGACGATCGCGGTGAGCAGTTGGCGGATGCGGTCATGTTCCGCCGGATCATCGGCGGCACCTGCTCGCAGTGCGGCTGCGACCACACTTGCATCTGCGCTACCGGCGATCGCCTCGAGCAGCGTCGCTTCGTGAGCGCGAACCGAATCACCAAGTTCAACTTCGCGCGCCACGATCTCGACGATGTTGGCAGCGACCCGGGCGCGATGCTGCACAGGTCCGTCGAGCGCGGGCACAACATCGTCGGTGAGCGTGGCGGCGACGGTGCGCAACAATTCGACGGCGGAGGGTGGTTGATGCATGTCAGCCCCTGACGCCAGCAACACCTTTGGGTGCTTGCTGGCTCATGAACCCAAACATGTAGCCGGCGATGCGCCGCATCTGAATCTCTTCCGCACCTTCGGTGATGCGGTAGCGACGGTGGTGTCGATAGATGTGTTCGAAGGGCATGTGTCGGCTGTACCCCACGCCTCCGCACGTCTGCATGGCGCGGTCGGCGGCGTCGCAGCACAGACGATTCGCCCAGTAGTTACACATCGACACCTTGTCTGACTGGCTAAACGCGCCGTGCTCATCCATCAACCACGCGGTCTTATGGATGAGGGCGCGCAACATCTCGCATTGGGTCTGCAACTCGACCAGTGGG
>JAPOJQ010000029.1 GCA_029978335.1 Actinomycetota bacterium | reverse complement strand
TGTGCTCGATTGCCTTATTCACAGCATCGGACGCACCAACGACCTAATCACTGAGCGGCTCGGGGAACACGACCCAGTGCGCATCGTGGCGAACTCAGTTCGGACCGTGATCAGGACCATGGTGACCAATCCCGTCTACGCATGGTGGGTCCAGAGATTCGACGTACTGGTCGACAGAATGCGGATCGGATTCGCGCCTTTCGGTCTGCGCGACATAGACCGAGCAGTTGCCGCTGGCGAGTACCGACTCATTGCCGATGATCGAATGCTGGCATGGAGCCATCTGATCTGGCTCACCGCAGCCGCTGCGCGGGACATCTTGAGCGGCGAGCACCCATCGTCTACTGAACAACACGCGACAGAGGCAGTGCTTCGAGTTATGGGGGTTGATCAAGCGGTGGCGACGGCAGCCGTGTCGAGGACACTTCCCGATGACATAGACGTCGTAATCGACTTCAGTCACGACGTCTGAACGTCGTCGCTCACCGCCACGTAGGTCACCACCTACGATCGCTCCATGCACATCGGCGCGTTGATCTTCCCAACCGACCAGACCATCCGACCTGACACGCTGGCGCGTGCCCTCGAAGAGCGCGGCTACGAGTCGTTTTGGGTGGCCGAGCACACACACATTCCGCTCAGTCGCCGCACCCCCTATCCAGGTGGTGGTGACCTTCCCGAGTTCTACACCCGCACGATGGATCCCTTCGTTGCGCTCACCGCAGCAGCAACCGCCACGACCACGCTTGGTCTGGGCACCGGCATCTGCCTCGTCAATCAACATCACCACATCAATCTCGCCAAGCAGGCTGCGTCGGTTGATCTGCTGTCAGGTGGGCGATTCCTTTTCGGTGTCGGCGTCGGCTGGAACGAAGACGAGATGGAACATCACGGCGTCAACCCTGCGAAGCGTCGGTCAACCGCTCGCGAGCGCATCCTTGCGGTGCGTGAACTGTGGACGGCCGAGCACGCCGAGTTCCACGGCGACTACGTCGATTTCTCGGCAAGCCTCAGCTACCCGAAACCCGTGCGCACACCACCGATCATCATGGGCGGTTCAGGCGGACCGATCACCTTCAAGCACGTGGTCGAGTACTGCGACGGTTGGATGCCGATTCACGGTCGAACCGATCCGCTTGAGCGCATCGATCTCCTGCGTCAGATGGCGACCGACGCAGGCCGTGATCCAGATTCGATCAGCGTGACGATCTATGGCTGTCCGATCGATGGCCAGGTGATCGACCGCTATCGCGCAGCCGGGGTCGACCGAGTCGTGTTCTGGCTACCCGCCATCGACGATGACCGTGTGCTCACCGCGGTCGAGGCCGGCGCAGCCCACATCGGCTGAGCGCACGTTCAGGCCCGAGCGAATTCTCGCAACACCCGGCCCGGCCGGTCGCCGGTGTTGCCATTCCGATCCGTCACCACCACGCCGTTCACCACGGTGGCGAGATAGCCGCGCGACCCGATTCGAAGTCGCCCGGCACCGTTTGGAAAGTCATTGACGTACTCGGGGTGATCCGAATCGAGCGAGTCGATGTCAAACACGTTGATGTCAGCGAACTTGCCCACTTCAAGGGTTCCACGGTCAACAAGCCCGAGCACCCCAGCGGCGAGCGACGTAATCCGTCGCACCGCTTCGGGGAGTTCGGCAATGCGTCGTTCACGATGCCAGTACGAGAGGTAGTGGGTGCTCATGTCGGCGTCGCAGATCTGGCCGGCGTGGGCTCCGGTGTCGGCGAGTGTCGGATACACGTGATCCATGGCGAGCACATGCTGGAGCCCGGTCACGTTGCGGTTGAAGAACCATGTGTTGAAGAGTTCACGTCCCTCGCTCGCGATCAGTCGGTCGATCACCAACTCCACGGGGTGCACACCAGTCTCAGCCGCGAGGTCGGCAAGTGAACGCCCGTCGATGATCTGGTAGTCGGGTGACGCTGCCGTGCCGAGGGGATAGATATGCGTCGGGTCGTACCACATGCCCTTCGCCATCCCTTCGGCGACGAGGTCGGCGCGCGTTGCGGGGTCTTTCAGAGCGGCGACCCGATCCGCAAGGGTGGGCAGCGCGAGCAGCGCCTTCCATCGCTTGCCCTTCACGGGTGCCACTTGGGCAAGCCCACACAAGGTGCCGCTTGGTCGGGTTTGCGCTGCCATGGTCAGTCGGCCGTCGTTGGCATTGACATCGGCGAGAAATTCACCCATCCGTTCCACACCGGTGATGGAGCCTTCGTTGTTGCCGGCACCACCGGAGAACAACACGTCGCCGCAGGCCGCCGCCATTGATCGCAACAAATCGGTTTCGTGGTCGTACTTGGTGGCGAAGTCGGGCACGGCTTGGAACAGTCCGCCGCCTGCTGCATTCATGCCTGCGGCCACTGCGAGGTATTCGTCCTTCGGGGCCAAGGTGCCCGGCACGTAACGGCCATCGGGCACGAAATGCAACAAGATTCTCGACGTCGAGAATCCAACTGCACCGCCCGCAACCGACTCGGCAACCACATCACGAATCTGATCGAGTTCGTCGCTGGTGGGTGTGGCGTCGCTCAACGCACGATCACCCATCACGTGGTAGCGCACTGCGCAATGACCGACCATCCCAACCACGTTGAGCGCCGGCCGCATCGACTCGACCGCGTCGAGATACTCGGGGAACGACGACCAATCCCAGCTCAGGCCATCAAGAATTGCGTCGCGCGGGATGTCTTCGACGCTCTCCATCATCTCGGCGAGGAACACTCGATTGTCGGGTGTTACCGGGGCGAAGGTGACACCACAGTTACCCATCAACACGGTGGTCACGCCATGCCACGACGATGACGTCATCAAGGGATCCCACGCGATCTGCGCATCGAGGTGCGTGTGAAGGTCGATGAAGCCGGGCGACACGATGCGCCCGGTGGCGTCGATCTCATGGCGGGCATGCTCGTTGGACAGATCGCCAATAGCGGTGATGCGGTCGCCGTCAATCGCAAGGTCGGCTACCCGGGTTGCGCCGCCTGTGCCGTCGACAATGGTGCCGCCACGGATGATCAGGTCGTGTGCCATGGCGTGAAACTAGATGCGGTGTTCACTCACGCTGTCACCAGAGCAGCGGGAACAACGGATCGTCCATGGTCGCTCCTCGCGGCAATCGATCGGCGAGACCCGGAAAGTCCGGTGAGGTGACCCATGGTCGTGGGGCATGCACCATGTCATCGCCGAGGAATCGCAGCGACACCACACGCCGACGCCCAGGGCCAGGGTTTCCTGCCGCCCGGTGCAACGTCTGCATGTGGAAGCACACGACGTCACCAGGTTCGAGTTCCCATCCGAGCACTCGGTAGCGCTCGGGATCGCTCGCAATGTCAGGGAGTTCGGCAAGCGATCCTTCGGGGAACCACTTGGCCTGTTCATCGAGGAATGACCGCGGCATGTACCACGGCCCGAGATGTGATCCGGCGACGAACTCGAGCGTGACGGGCCGAGGTACCGGGTCGACGGGGATCCAGATACTGACGTTCTGCGAGCCCTCAACGTTGTAGTACGGAATGTCCTGATGCCACGGCGTGCGTTGTGAGGTACCAGGTTCTTTGACGAGCACATGATCGTGAAAGAACCGCACGTGCTGACTGCCCATCAGTTCGCTGGCGCGTTGGGCGAGCGACGTCGTGCGCACCAGTGCTTCGAGTTCAGGTATGCGCTGCCACGAACAGAAGTCCTCGATGAATGCGCCGTCGTCAGTGCCGCTGGCACGCTTGGCGCCCGGCGACAGTTCGGCGAGGTTGGCGTCGATCGCGCGTCGAGCGAGGTCGAGCTCTGCGGCATCCAACGCGCCACGGATACACACGGCGCCATCACGTGCGTAATCGCCAATGATCTCCATCGGTCAGCCGGCAGCGCTCGGTCGGTCGAGCCCAATCGGATTGGGGTACGCAATGATTCCGGCCGCATGCACGAGATCAGCCGCGTGTTCAAGGTGGTGCAGGACGAGTTCGTGGGCCTCACCTAGTCGTGAAATCACGGCATAGGCCTGGCGGTCGGTCATGTCTTCGATCTGGGATCGCAATTCGCGCCCGTCATCGGTGAGCAGTCCGTCCACGTCGAGAAGTCCGTGGTTGCCAAGACGTTGTTGCGCAGCGCTGATGTGTCGTGGTTCCCAGCCGCGAGCGCTTTCGAACATCGCAACATCGAGCCCGCGCTCGGCGGCGAGCAGCACTGTTGCTTCGAGCCCGTCGAGTCCGAGCACCGCGAGCGAAGCAACGTGGCCATCGCCGCGGTGTTCGCGAACGGTGGTACACCACTGCCACAGGTCAGCGATCGGGTCACCGCTCGCGGGGAGTGCGCGGTTGGCGGCGAAGAGCGGCCGGCCGTGCGGGGCGATCGTTGCCACCGATCCGAACATTGCCTGCAAGAGGTACTCGTCAGGAGCAGTAAGTCCGCAGCGTCGAAGTGCCGATGCTGCCGCCTCGCGGCGCGCGGTCAGTGCCGTTGAGGGCGGTGCGAACGTCCAAGCGTCAGGCAGCGCACGTGTCACGCGCTCGGCATGAAAGTTGTTGAACAGTGCTTCGACGGCGGCTGGGCCAACTGCGCCGAGCGGGGCAGCTCGGAAGGCGAAGTAGCCCATCCAAAAGCCTCGATACCCACATGACGTCGCTGCTTCGAGTGACTCGTCCGAGAAATACGTGACGGCGTGCACGGTCTCAACCGCTCGCCAGAGCCGTCGCGAGGGATGTTCGTCGATCATCGGGCTGATTCCTCTCGTATCCGCTTTTTGGTTGCTGCCCACGAACAGATGGGGCAGGTGCTCAGGTCATGACCGCGAGCCGGACAGTGCTCACGGCCGAAGAAGATGATCTGCAGGTGGCGGCGGTTCCACGTGTCGCGCGCAAAGAGCGCTTTGAGATCGCGTTCGGTCCGTTCAACGCTGGAGCCATCCGAGAGTCCCCATCGCGCTGCGAGTCGATGAATGTGAGTGTCGACCGCGAAGGCGGTAACACCGAACGCTTGCGACATGACGACGCTCGCCGTCTTGTGGCCAACACCAGCAAGCGACTCCAAGAAGTCCCAGTCAGGGATCACCTCCCCACCTGCATCGATGATCTGTTCCGCCATCGTGCGCAAGTTGCGGGCCTTGGTCGGCGCAAGGCCGATCTCGCGAATGATGGCGAGAATCTCGCTCGGGTCGAGCTGCACCATCTTCTCGGGCGTGTCGGCCACTGCGAAGAGTGCCGGTGTCACTTCGTTGACCTTCTTGTCGGTGGTCTGCGCCGAGAGCGCCACTGCGACCATCAAGGTGTAGGGGCTCGTGTGATCCAGTGGGATCGGCGGATCGGGGTACATCTCATCGAGGAGTGCTCCAATCCGATCGGCTTTGTCTTGACGACGCATCGACGACGACGCTACCTAGCGAGGCATCTCTAGGCTCGACGCATGCGGGTCGTGAGCGTGGTGCCGTCGGTGACCGAGACGCTTGCTGCCTGGGGTGTCGAACCCATCGCGTGCACTCGCTATTGCGAACGTCCTGACCTCGTCCACATCGGCGGCACGAAAAATCCCGATATCGACGCCATCGTCAATCTTGGACCGGATCTCGTGGTGATGGACGTCGAAGAGAATCGTCGAGAGGATGCTGAGGCACTCACTGCGACGGGATGCGAGGTCCTTGCTCTGCACGTCAATTCGATCGAAGGACTGCCAGCGCAGCTCGCACGGCTCGCCGAGGCTGTTGGTGTCCCGCCACCAGCGTGCACCCTGACGGCTCGACCAGCGACGGGCTTGCGTGCGGTGGTGCCGATCTGGCGACGACCGTGGATGACGGTGGGCGCGACTACCTACGGTTCGTCACTGCTCGCGTTCCTCGGTGTGGAGAACGTTGCTGCCTCTGCGCCTCGGCCCTACCCCGAGTTCACGATCGACGAGATGAGGGCCGAACATCCTGATGTGGTGTTGGTGCCGTCAGAGCCGTACGAATTCACCGATCCGCATCTCGCCGAGTTGGCCGTCATCGCACCCACGGTCCGCATCGACGGGCAAGACCTGTTCTGGTGGGGTGCTCGAACACCCGGTGCACTTCGTCGACTTGGTCAGATCGTTGACGAGCTCGTCACACGATGATGCGCTCGTTGCCGAGCCACATCGGCGAGCGGGCGAGGTCGATGAATCGCCGCTCGTCGTCCAAGAGTTCGCGGGCAGCCTGTTGTGCTTTCGGATCACGTGCGGCGGTGAACGCCTCAACGTCGTCAAACCACAGTTCGGCGATGCCATCGAAGGGTTCTGGAGCGCCGCCGTTCCGTTTCTGTAGCGCTGCGTGTAAGGCCGGCGCATCAACGGTTCGCACCTGCAGATAACGACGGATGCCGAGCACTGCCGCTCTCTCCGCCACGAGCGGTGCGTGAACCTCACCCCAGTAGCGAGAGAACTCATCGAACGTCATGTCGCCGCGGCGTCGAAGGCAGAACGTCAGTTTCACCATGGCCGCATCGTCGCGCAGTCAGCGGTGCGTCGTCACCACCGGGTCGACGCGACCCAACGTTGCTCCCCCATCGATCACGAACTCGTGGCCCGTTGAATACGTGGCATCAGCAAGCACGTACAGCAACAGGTCGGTCACCTCTTGTGGCTCGCCGATTCGCGCAATGGGTTGACCGACCACGATCGTCGACGTGTCGACGTCGGCGAGCATCGGTGTGCTGATCGGGCCCGGGTGGATCGAATTGACCCTGATCCCATGACGGCCAAGTTCAAGGGCGGCCGTCTTGGTCAGCCCACGCAACGCCCACTTGCTCGACACATATGCGCCAAGACCCGCATAGCCCTGCATGCCTGCGGTGGACGAAATGTTGACGATCGAGCCGCCTCCGGTTGCGGTTAGCGCTGCAATGGTGTGCCGCATGCCGAGCCAACATCCGATGAGGTTGATGTCCATGACGCGCCGGAACTCCGCTTCAGTGGTTTCGGTGATCCCACCGGCGGACAACACTCCTGCGTTGTTCACCAGATGATCGACGCGGCCGAAGACGCTGAGCGTGTCGTCGACAATCCGTTGCCAGTCGTCACTGCGTCGAACGTCGTGATGTCGGTAGATCACGCCGGTGCCTAGCACGGCGGCGAGCGCTGCACCCTCGGTATCGAGAATGTCGGTCGCCATGACGCGAGCCCCGCTGCGGACGAGCCCGCGCACGTGCGCCTCGCCCATACCTCGGGCCGCTCCAGTGACGATGACGACCGATCCGTCAAGTGTGTTGCGCACGTCGTACCTCCAGGTCCGACGTCGATCGTCGGTGCTGGTGGCGCACGCTTCAAGGGTGGATCGTCACCCCCGGGCAGCGTGCTGCGAACCAAAGATCGTCGGGGCGCCTCGGCGCGACCAGTCGGGGGCGCCGGGAATGACTCGGCCATCGACGGTGATCGATGAGTTGGCGGTACCGCCGATCACTGTGCCCGACAGCCGACCGGTGACACCATTCGCACCGATCCCAAGAATTGGATAGGCGTCAGCTCGCGAGTAGGTCTGCAGCAACAGCGGGCGTGGTCGCGCGGATCGATTGCTCATCGACCCATGCACGATGCAGCAGTTGTGCACCGTCACCGACCCGGCCGGGCCATCGAGCCATGCAACCTCACCGAGATCAAGTGCTGCGATGTCGCCGGCTCGCATCGATCCGGACCACGAGCCGTCCTCGCCGTACAGGTTGTAGAGCGGACCGTGGTGGCTGCCGGGTATGACGCCCATCGGCCCCATCTCGGCGTCGACATCGTCGAGATAGACACCAATGGTGAGCGGGCTGAAGTCGGTGTGCGGCCAGAACTGGATGTCTTGATGCCAATCGACGGGTTCACCACCGTCGGACCACTTGAAGTTCAACTTTGAGTGGTGATAGCGAACCGGTCCACCGAGCACCGCAATAGCGAGATCGCTGGCAGGTCCATCGAGCGCGAACCGGGCGAAGGTGTCGTGCTGATCAACGGGCGAATTGAGCCGTCGAAGCCTCGGGGCATCAGCGCAATGACCTGGCTCGACATCAAACGTTGCGTCAGAACGTTCGACGTGTCGGCTCTGCTCAACGAACGCCGCGGCAACCGCTTGAAGCTCCTCCAGCCATGCCGCGCCGACATAGCCGGGCAGGTGCAGATACCCGTCGCGTTCGTACGTGGCTCGATCGATATCGATGGTTGCCGCTGCCGTCATCGCCGAATCGTAGGCACGCGCAATTGGGGCGGTCGACGCTCGGGTCGCACCGATGCGTCTATGGTCACTTCATGACCGCTGATGCCGCTGTATCGATCGTGACCGATGCTCCGGCGCTACGGGTGTGGGAATTGGTCGCCGATGTGACTCGGATGGGCCAATGGTCGCCCGAGACGACCTCGTGTCGTTGGGTCGGTGGTGCATCACGACCAGAGGTCGGTGCCCGATTTCGCGGTGCCAATCGTCGGGGCTGGCATCGCTGGACCACAAGTTGCCGCGTGGTGTCGAGCGTTCCCGGTGAACGCTTCGTCTTTGATGTGACGTTGTTCGGCATGCCCGTTGCCGAGTGGGGTTTCACGATGTCGCCACAAGGCGATCAGACCAGAGTTGATGAATGGTTCGTCGATCGCCGTTCGCCCCTCGTGCGTTTCCTCGGACGTGTCGGCACCGGCGTGGCCGATCGTCGAACGCACAATCTGGCGACGATGGACGCAACACTGGCTGCAGTCGTCAAGGCTGCCAGCGCCACGGGTTGACGTTCGCCCATATCGATTGGGGATTGCGTCCCTCCTGACATCTGTAGCACCGTCGACCGGCTACCTCGCCGGGCGCGCTGCGGCGTGTCAGACTGCGACACGTGCAGTATCCGCTCGCCGCAGGTCGTGAGATTGTTGCAATCCCGGGGCCGAGCGTCATTCCCGATCGTGTGCTCTCGGCAATGCATCGGGCGATGCCCGACATCTATGAAGGTTCGCTCACCGATGTCATCGATGAGGTCTTTGATCGACTCCCGCGTCTCGTCGCTACCGCTGGCCGAGTGTTCGTACCCATCGGCAACGGTCATGCGGGCTGGGAGATGGCGTTGGCCAACACATTGTCGCGAGGCGACTTGGTACTGGTGTTGGACTGCGGGCGTTTCGCGGCGATCTGGGCCGAAATGGCCGAATTCAACGGACTTCGCGTTGAGTTGATGACAGCGATGCCCGGCGAGGCGATCGAACCGTCGGTCGTTGAGGACCGACTCCGTCGCGATGTGCATCACGAGATCGCTGCAGTGCTCACGGTGCACGTCGACACGGCAACGTCGGTGCGCAATGACATTCCTGCGATTCGTGCCGCGATCGATGCCAGCGAGCACCCCGCATTGTTCATGGTCGACTGCATTGCGTCGATGGGATGCGAACGCTTCGAAATGGATGCCTGGGGTGTTGACGTCACGATCGCTGCTGCACAGAAGGGTCTCATGACCCCGCCCGGTCTCGCCATGGTGTGGGCAGGTCCGAAGGCACTCGCCGCTCATGCATCAGCGAACTTGCGGACCCGCTACTGGGACTGGACGTATCGCACCGAAGACGGTCCGTATTACCTCCGCTTCTGCGGGACGCCGCCGGTCTCACACCTGTTTGGCCTCGGTGAGGCGTTACGAATGATCGATGAAGAAGGACTCGTGGCTCGTTGGGCGCGCCATGAGCGGCTCGCCGAAGGTGTGCGAGCAGCGGTTGCGGCATGGTCGACGCCCGGCGGTATCGACTTTGTGGCAAGCCGTCCGGAACAGCGTTCGCATTCGGTGACGACCATCACCACCGGATCTATCGACGCATCACGGCTGCGCGACATCACTCGCGTGTCGATGGGGGTGACCCTCGGTCTCGGGATCGGCGGTGATGAGGGCGCATCGTTCCGAATCGGTCACATGGGTCATGTGAATGCACCGATGGTGCTTGGTGTCTTGGGATCGATTGAAGCGAGCCTCGTTGCGATGGGTGCGCCGATGGCCAGTTCTGGTGTGGCGGCCGCTGCTGCAGTGCTTGGCGCTGACTAAATCATCGACTGCGCCGGCGTCGTCGCGATCTTGAGCGGCCGCCCGTCGACGGTTCCCATGTGAATGTTCGGCGCGCGACGATCGCACCAAACACACCCCACAACGCCACATAGATCAACGCGTTGGCGTTGAACCCCGAACCGGTCACCGTCGGGTTGAGCGTGTCTTGGAAGGCGTTGACAAACGGTTTGAGCGGGAACACATCGCCGATCACTTCGAGCCACCGCGGCGGATTGTCAAGCGGAATGAACACGTCGGAGACGAATGCCAGCGGCAAGATGGTGGCGTTTGCTGCAGCGGGTGCCGAGTCGGCATCGGGCACCACGCCGGCGAACGCAAGGCCGAGCATTGCAAACGCCGTTACGCCAACGGCAAACGTCACCATCATCGCTGGCACCTTGGCGAGATCGATGGTCAGGTCGTAGAAGGTCACACCAATCGTGAGTTGCAACACCACTCCGCAGACGGCAACGAGCAGCGCCGAGGTGATCCAACCACCGAGGTACACACCGAGTGGCACCGGCGTCGAGCGCCAGCGTTTAAGAATCCCTTCGTCGCGGCGGATCGGCACCACGTTGACGAGGTTGGTGTAGGTCGCTGACACCGCGGTGAAGGCTGCGAGGCCACCGGTGTAAAACTGCTGAACCGACCACGAACCACCTGGCGTGTCAACGGTGCCACCGCCAAACAAGGCGTTGAAGAGCACGAGCATCACCGTGGGCAAACCGAGGGTGAAGAACATGCCGACCTTGCTGCGCGTGAACGTGAAGAACTGATAGCGCGTCTGGATGAACCAAAGCCGAGCGGACGATGGGAACTGCGTCACGGACTCGCCTCCCCACCGAGGGCCAAGAACACGTCTTCGAGCGATGGGCGGCGAACGGTCAACGAGTCGAGTTCAAGGCCGAGGGCCGCTGCGGCACCGGTCACGTCGGCGAGCACCTGAGTCGGACGTTCCGTCTCGATCTGCACCGATGCTCCGTCCACCACTGCGGTACTGGGGAGGTGCAGCGTTGCTGCGCTGGTAGCGGGTGGCAAGGTGAACGTGATGGTGGTCAGCGGTGACATCGCCATGAGCTCAGCCGGGGTTCCTTCGGTCACCAGACGACCACCCACGAGCACACCGACTCGATCGGCGAGGTGTTCGGCTTCATCGAGATAGTGCGTGGTGAGCAGCACCGTCATGCCATCAGCACACAATCGTTCCACGAGTTCCCACGACTGTCGTCGCGCGACAGGGTCGAATCCGGTCGTGGGTTCATCGAGGAACAGCACCTCGGGATCGCCGATAATGCCAAGTGCAAGGTCGAGTCGGCGGCGTTGTCCTCCCGACAACGAACCGATCCGTGCGTCAGCCTTCTCGGTAAGCCCAACCATCTCGATGACTTCGGCCACTGGGCGAGGTGCGCAGTAGCACGAACCGTAGACGTTGAGGCTTTCGCGCACGGTGAGTTCGCGTTCGACCGCCGATGACTGCAACACGATGCCGATGCGATCGCGAAACTCCCGCCCGGCATGTGCTGGATCCATACCGAGCACTCGCACTTCACCCGCGGTGCGGTGGCGGTGGCCCTCGAGAATCTCGACGGTGGTGGACTTGCCCGCACCGTTGTGCCCGAGCAGTCCGTACACCTCGCCGGCGGCAATGGTGAACGAAATCGAGTCAACCGCTCGATGGTCGCCATAGTCCTTGACGAGGCCGTGAACCTCGACGGTCGACATGACTTCACCCTATCGACGTCGCACGGCAGCGATCAGGCGTTCGCGATGATGCCCACACTGGCTGCGAACGCGTCGACGAAGCGGTCGCAATCGTTGTCGGTGATCGCAGCCGACAGTGCGATGAACCCGCGCGGTGCCATGTAGAAACCGCGTTCGAGCAGTTCGTGAAACAGCAGCTGTTTGAGATCGGCGTCGCTGCCGACGAGGTCCTGTGGAGCCGTCACCGGACCGTCAACCGTGTGGATGGCCATCATCGATCCGAGGCCGGTGATGCTGACCGATAACGGCGACGTGGCGCAGATCGCATCGATCCGTTCACGCAGATGCTCACCGCGCGCGAAGAGCGCATCGAGCACCGATGCCGACAACAGTTCACGCAGTGCAGCCGCACCGGCAGCCATCGTCACGACGTTGTTGTTGAAGGTCCCACCATGCGTGAGCGTTCCGCCGCGGGCGCTATCGAACGCGGCCATGATGTCGTGGCGGCCGCCGAACGCGCCGAAGGTCATACCGCCAGCGAGGTATTTGCCGAGCGTGGTGAGGTCGGGGACGACGCCGCATCGGGCCTGTTGTCCGCCCGTGCTCATGCGCGACGTCATCACTTCATCGAAGATCAGCACGGCCCCCACCGCATCACACCGATCACGTAACGCCCTAAGGAACTCATCGGCTGCGGGGATGCACCCTGCGGCTCCCATCATCGGTTCGACGAGCACAGCCGCAACGGTGGTATCGATCGACACCGCGGCATCAGCATCGTTGTAGTCGATGCGTTCAAAGTCGAATGGTGCGAGCAGCGCCTCACCGCCGTGGCCGAAATACAACAGCCCGCCGTGATAGGCGCCGTCACACACGATGATCCGGTTACGGCCAGTGTGATGCCGGGCCAATTGGATTGCCATGAGGTTGGCTTCGGTTCCCGAGTTGGTGAACCGCACCTGCTCAATCGATGGGAACCGCTCAACCAGCGCCTCGGCGAAGCGGATTTCATCGGTATGAACACCGCCGTAACTCCAGCCACGAGTCAGTGCATCGGTCACCGCTGCTTCGACCGGCCCAGGATCGTGACCGAGCAAGCCAGCGGAATAGTCGCCGAGAAGATCTGTGTACTCATGTCCGTCGACGTCGATCAGTCGTGCACCACTCGCCGAAGCGACACGAAATGGAAAGGGTCGAACGTCGAGCACCGAGCGCGTGGATCCTCCGGGCATCACCGTCGATGCCCGTTCAAATAGTTCACGCGAACGTGGTCGTCGGAGGGCATAGCGCTGTTCTGCTGCAGTCACGAGCGCGGTGATGCTCATCGATGCATCGTCGCAGGTCCGCAATTGGTTCTCGGTGTCGGGTGGGTGCTCCGACTCCGCAGCACAGCCCGTGGAATGCCTACGATCCGAATCAGCGAGCAAACACCTCGCACTACGAACGACGATGCACTCTCATGGGGGACTCACATGGTGTACGAGTTGAAGGATCAAGATGTGACGCCGCCGTCGCCAGAGCCTGGCGATGTGCAGTCGGTGAATCGTGACGCTGCCGGTGCACTTGGCATTGCGGTACTCACCATCGCGCTCATCGCACTCATCATCGGCGTGCAGATTCTCTGACCGCAGACGCGACACGAGCCCGGCCCGGCCACCCGCAGGTGGTCGAGCCGGGCTCGTCGTCATTTAGTTCACTTTGGAGCGATACCCATTGCGAGGTCGCTCACGTCGAAGAACTCATTGGTGACCGGGATCACCTGACCGTTCGACAACTGGCTGTACACGACGCTGCGGTTGAACAGGCGTGCGTAGCCTGGCAGTCCATCGGTCCACTCGGTGGTGAAGTCGAGGACTGGCACCATGCCGCCGAGATCGAGCGACGAGGTGTTGCTGGCAGCCTCGAAGAACGATGACGCCGTGAGGTCACCCTCGATGCCCGAGGCGATTTGGTAGAAGCCCATGTAGGCAGCCCACGTACCCATACCGCCGAGGCTGTTGAAGTCGTTGGCGACCTGGTCGACGTTGTTCTTCTCCAGCATCATCCGGTACTCGTCCCATGGCTCGGTTGAGATGTCGGGGTACATGCCCGAGATGATGTTGCCGTCGGTGACCTGCTCGGCGCCCTTGGCCGAGATGGCATTCAGGTTGCCCTGGTTGCCGTACTGCTTGATGTCGCTGCCCGACTGCTGCAACGCAGTGTTCCAAGTGAGGAACGGGGTCTCGGACATGACGACGACCATGCAGTCGGCGTCGGTGGTCGCACGAGCGACTTCAGCTGAGTAGTCCTGAGCGATCGTCGGTGTGATGATCACGTCACCGAATTCTTTGCCATAGGCCGTCATCGCATTTTCCATTGGTCCACGGAAGATGGCGTCAGCGCCCTCGACGATCACGGCGTTGATGGCTTCGCAACCATCTTCAACCGCTCGCTTGACTTCACCGACCGCGTACATCGGCTGGTTGCCGATGTTGAACGAGTGGGGCGAGGTGAGCTCCGATGGCGAGATCGGACAACAGGCACCGAACCAGGTGATGTCGGACTCGGCAATGACCGGCACGATCGATTCGGCAAAGTAGGTGAACGATCCAACGACTGACACCACGCCTTCGGCGACGGCATCACGGGCGCACGTTGCGGCAATGGCGGGGTCGAACTGTTCGTCACAGACGATGACCTCGACAGGGCGGCCGTTGATACCGCCCTGATCGTTGATGTACTCAGCAGCGAGTTCGGCCGTGATCGCGATGTTCTCATAGGTCGGGCCGTTCGCGTTCAGCGTCGTGACCGTCATCAACTTGATGGGATCGCCCGTTGGTGCCTCAGCTGCAGGCTCCTCGGCGGCGGGTTCTTCAGCAGCGGGTTCTTCAGCGGCCGGCTCGTCAGCAGTGTCGCCACCGCCGCACGCGCTGAGCGCAAAGCCGAGCAGTGCGAGCGCTGCCATGCCGCGGCGCACTGCGGATCTCTTCGTGACGGAACTCATTCTCTTCCCCCTAATTGGAATGTTCGTGCGGGTTGATCGATCGATCACCCGTCAACGCGCACCTTACGCATCGGGTGTGCTCCGCCTCGTGTCGGACGCCTAACAATCGTTAGTCTGCATTTCACGCAAGGGACAGATGTCCTGCGACGGCATGGGGGTGCTTGTCGGCAATGCATGAGGGGGATCGGTGAACGAAGTCGTCAGGTTCGCGTTGTTGGGTCTCGGCGTTGGCGCGCTCTATGCGTTTGCCTCGCAAGGTCTGATCGTCATCTTCCGTGGCACCGGCGTGTTGAACTTCTCGCTCGGTGCCACCGGCATCGCGGGAGTCTTCCTTCAGTACGAGTTGCAGTACGAGCACGGCCACAACTTCTGGGTGGCGTCGTTCTTCGGGGTCTTGTTGTCCATCACCCTCGGCGTGCTCACCCACTGGGTGGTGTTGCGTCCGCTCCAGCGCAAACGCGCCAGCAACCTCATCCAATTGCTCGCCACACTCGGCGTGCTCGTCACCGTGCAAGCCGGTGTGGTGATCCGCTACGGCTCGAAGCCCCGCCAAGTGCCGAGCATGCTGCCGGTCAACCGCGTGACGCTCTACGGCGAGGTGAGCATCACGGTCGATCGCCTCATTCTCCTTGCCATCGGCAGCGCAGCGGCGTTCGTGCTGTGGTTTGTGTATCGCTCATCGAAGTTCGGTATCGAGACCGAGGCCGTATCCGAGAGCGAGCGTTCGGCTGCCGCCGTCGGTGTGTCGCCCAACAAGATCGCCGTGCTCAACTGGGGACTCGGCTCAGCTGCCGCCTGCATCGGTGGCATCTTGGTGGTGCCGGTGATGACACTGCAGGTCACGGCGATGACGTCACTCGTGCTTGCCGCTCTCGCTGCCGCACTCGTCGCCGACTTCAAATCGTTCCCCATCGCAACACTCGCCGGGTACGTGATTGGCATGGGCCAAACGCTGATCGGTCGTTTCTGGGACCAACAGGGTGCAGGTCAGTCGCTCCCGTTCGTGATCATCATCGTGATGTTGGTGGTGAAGGGTCGCTCGATCCCAACTCGCGACCACTACCTACGACGTTTGCCGGCAATCGGTAATGGCCGCATGTCATGGGACTGGACGATCTTCCTCGCCGGAGCCATCGTCTTCTTGATGCTCACCAAAGACACGAAGTGGATCGATGCGCTGACGGTCACCTTGTGCGCTGCGATCGTCTTGCTCTCCATCGTTGTGGTCACCGGTTACGCCGGTCAGTTGTCGCTCGCTCAGTACGCGATGGCCGGCTTTGGCGCCTGGGTGGCTGGGCGACTCGTGGCGGTGTACCAGATCCCGTTCTTGCTTGGCCTCGCAGCCGGTATCGCTGCTGCAGTTCCGCTGGGAATGATCTTTGCGTTGCCTGCAGTTCGCACACGCGGCATCAACCTCGCCATCGTGACGCTCGGTCTCGGTACGGCAATCGAATTGATGCTGTTCAACAACGGCAACTTCACCGGCGGCATCCACGGCACGCCGGTTGGTAATCCGAGCCTGTTCGGCTTTGAGATCTCATCGATTCGCTACCCCGCCCGCTACGGCATCTTCGTGCTGGGTATGGCGTTGTTCGCGGTGGTGCTCGTCGCCAACGTGCGCCGTGGGCGGAGCGGGCGTCGGTTGATTGCCGTGCGTACCAATGAGCGCGCTGCAGCCTCGCTCGGCATCAACATCGTCGCTGCGAAGCTGTTCGCCTTCGCATTCGCGTCAGCGCTCGCTGCACTTGGCGGCATTCTCCTCGCCTTCCGCCTCACTTCGGTGAGCTACCAGTCGTTCACCAACTTCACGTCGATCACCTATGCGGGTCTGTCACTCGTTGGTGGTGTGGGCCACCTCCTCGGCGCCTTCGTCGGGGCCATGATGGCAACCGCAGGGTTCAACCAAGAGGTGATGGAGTCAACGTGGAGCGGAGTCGGCGAATACGTCCAACTCATCAGCGGTATCGCGATCCTTCTCGTCGTGCTGTACAACCCTGACGGTGTCGCAGCCGAGTGGGCACGCACGCATCGCACGCTGAAGCGCACGAAGAAGTTCGGCGAGTCGTACTTCATCAAGTTGGCTGACGTGTCAGAGAAGGTGGAAGCTGGCGATCACGAGCGGGTCGACCCCAAGCAACTCATCGTTGAGGACCTCACTGTCCGATACGGCTCGGTCACCGCAGTTGACCACGTCAGCTTCACCATCGAACCGGGAACGATCTGCGGTCTGATCGGACCAAACGGTGCCGGCAAAACATCGTTGATCGACGCATTGACTGGGTTCACGTCGACTGCCGAAGGGCGAGTGCGGGTCGGCGAGGTCGACATCACATCGATGGGTGCCACCGGCCGTGTGCAGTCGGGTATGGCGAGGTCATTCCAGTCGCTCGAGTTGTTCGACGACACCACGGTGTTTGAGAACCTCAGCGTGGCCGCTGATCCCCAGAACATCGGCGCCTACTTCCGTGACTTGGTGTGGCCGGTGCTGCCCAAGTTCGGACCCGAAGTGGTTCGAGCCATCGAAGAGTTCAACCTCGATGAAGACCTTCACCGTGAGGTGAGCGACCTGTCCTACGGCAAACGGCGACTGCTCGCCATCGCACGGTCGGTGGCGATGCATCCGAGTGTGTTGCTGCTCGACGAGCCGGCAGCGGGTTTGAGTTCGGTCGAAAGTGCCGAACTCGCCCGGGTGGTGCGTCGACTTGCTGACGAGTGGGGCATGTCGATTCTGCTCGTCGAACACGACATGAACTTCGTGATGGGCGTGTGCGACAAAGTGGTGGTGATCGACTTCGGCGTGAAGATCGCCGAAGGAACACCGAGTGAGGTGCGCAACGACCAAGCAGTGATCGCGGCGTATCTCGGACAGCAGACCGACGAAGATCTCGGCATCACGACCATGGCAGCGACGAGCGGGCGGGGCTGACGACATGAACCAGAGCAGTTACTCCACCCACGACATGTCCGATATCGCCCCGTATATCCAGACGACGGCACCATTTCTTCTTGAGACCCGCAACTTGAAGGCCGGTTACCTCGGTCGTGAAGTGGTGACGGGGGCCAACATCTCAGTGAAGCCAGGTGAAGTAGTTGCCCTGCTCGGGCCAAACGGTGCGGGCAAGACGACGACGTTGCTGACCATCGCCGGCCAGCTCGCACCGGTTGACGGCATTGTGATGTTGTCGAATGTGCCGACGTTCACCCCGATGTATCAGCGGGTGCGTTCCGGCGTTGGTCTCGTGACTGAAGATCGCCTGATCTTCACCAAGATGTCGGCACGAGACAATCTCCGCATCGGTGGTGGCGATGTTGATCGGGCACTCGAGTTGTTCCCATCGCTTGAGGCCCGACTCGATGTTCGCGGCGGCATGTTGTCGGGTGGTGAGCAGCAGATGATCGCGCTCGCTCGTGCGCTCAGTCGTGACCCGAAGCTGTTGCTCGCTGACGAGTTGTCGCTCGGCCTTGCACCACTCGTCGTCGACCGACTCCTGAGCGCGGTGCGTACTGCGGCGCGCGAGCAGGGCATCGGCGCGTTGATCGTTGAGCAGCATGCACGCCAGGCGCTCAAGTACAGCGACCGCATGTACCTCATGTCACGAGGCCGCATCCAAATGGAGATGTCATCGGCCGAGGCGCTAACCCGGCTGGATGAAATCGAAGATGCCTACCTGGCTGGCACCGCCGAGTCCGAGGAAGACCACATCGAACGGCGTCGCCGCAAAGACGTGCGCAAGGCATGGGGCCGTCAACGGGTGCGTGAACGCGAATTGCGTCGCCTCACCGGCTCTCAGGTCTCGCGCCGTCGCACTGGTGAAGACGATGAAATTCTCGACGATGAACAGGTCCGACGCGAATGGCAGATGCGTATCCGCCGGGGCCGCAAGTACTGATCACGACAACGACACATCAACCGCTCTCACGACGACACATAGGGGGACACACTCATGGGTTACCGCACCGCCGACTTACCACCCGTCGACCTCGACGAGTTTCCAAAAATCCCATTCCTGCCAAGGATGAAGATCCTGCAGCAGCACTGGGTTGAAGTGGGCTTTGGCACGCCGAAACAAACGGCGATGTTCTACGTGTGGAAGATCTTCTTCTACGCGCTCTTCGGTCTGATCGTTGCGGCGTCATTCACCAAAGGCCTCGAGTTCAACGACATCGGGGGTTGGTGGGATGAGCCGATCCTCTATCAGAAGTTGATGATCTGGACCGTGCTCATGGAGATCCTCGGATTCGCAGCCACGTGCGGGCCGATGGCGTTCCACTTCGATCCGCCCATCGGTCAGAGCCTCTATTGGTGGCAGAACGACACGCTCCGCATTCCGCCCTATCCAAACCATGTGCCATTGACCAAGGGCAACCGTCGTACGCCGTGGGACACCGGTCTCTACAAGCTCATCGTGTTCTGGTTGATCATGATGTTGTTCTTGTCGGGTGAGCAGATCCCTGGCTTGCCGGAGGGCACCGCTGGCGTCATGCCGCGTTGGCCATTCGTGGTCTATGCGGCGCTGATCTGCCTCATGGGCCTGCGCGACAAGTGTGTGTTCTTGGCCTCGCGCGCCGAGCAGTACGTGCCGACGATGCTCGCGTTTGCGTTCTTCCCTTCGTGGGTCGACATGGTGGTCGCCGCCAAGATCTTCATCGTCATCGTGTGGATGGGTGCCGGAATCTCCAAGCTCCAGCATGGTTTCTCGTCAACGGTGTCCGTGATGGTGCAGAACACACCGTGGAATGGTTCACGTCGGCTTCGTATGGCGACGGTGAAGGACTTCCCGAATGACCTGCGGCCCTCAACATTCACACATCTCGTTGCGCATATCGGCGGGACGATGTGCGAAATCGTGGTGCCGTTGACCCTGCTGTTCTCACCATGGCCGTGGATGACGTGGCTCGCCATCTTGTCGATCTGGGCCCTGCACACGTTCATCATCTCGACGATCCCGCTCGCGGTTCCGCTCGAGTGGAACGTGTTCTTCATCTTCTGCGCCGGTTTCTTGTTTGGGAACTACTCAGCTGGCGACGGCTGGGGTGTGGGTGACATCCAACCGTTGCTCCTGATCCCCGTGCTCGTGGTCGGCTTGTTCGGCATCGTGCTCGGCGCAATCTGGCCGCAGTATGTGTCGTTCCTCGTCGGCATGAAGCAATACGCGGGCAACTGGGCGTCAACAACGTGGGCGTTCGTCGACAAGGAGAAGGAAGACCGACTCAACGAGCGCATCGTCAAGGCGTCCGACAACCAGATTGATCAGATCGAACCGATCTTCGGTAAGGAGATTTCAGAGGTCTTCATCCAGAAGGCAATGGCGTTCCGGATGATGCACCCGATGGGCCGTATGCACATCACCTTGCACATGCGCCACAACAACGACATGGACACTCGGGTGCTGCGAGAAGGCGAATTCTTGGGCAACGTGCTGCTCGGCTGGAACTTCGGCGATGGCCACTGCAACGACGAGCGTTTGATCGAGGCGGTGCAAGAGCGTTGCCATTACGAGCCCGGCGATCTTCGGGTGGTGTTCACCGAATCACAGCCGATGTTCACCAAGAAGGTGCAATATCGGGTGATCGACGCCGCACTCGGCGTGGTCGAAAAGGGCTGGTACCACAACGACGACGCGTACAACGCTCAGCCGTGGTTGCCCGACGGTTTGGTCCCTCATGTGATCACATGGACCCGTGAGGGATACGAGCCCTGCGGAGACCCCTACCCCGGAACCGGTGGCCGTGCGCCGGAACCGAACGCGGCGTCGCACGCCAACGCCTAATCACATGTCGAGCGCAATCGTCGTCGGCGGCGGGCCCAATGGGCTCGCCGCCGCGGCGCGTCTGGCCCGAGCTGGCGTGTCGGTCACGGTGCTCGAAGCGGCCGACACGGTCGGTGGCGGCGCTCGAAGTTCTGAATACTTGGCGCCCGGACTGTTGCACGACCACTGCTCAGCAGCGCATCCAATGGCGCTGGCCTCTCCCCTCTTCAAGGATCTCAACCTGCCCGGGCTGGCCTTCGTCGGGGCGGAGATCGATTGTGCGCATCCCCTTGACGATGGAACAGCCGGCGCATTCGCCCAGTCGTTCGCAACGACCGAGGCGTTGCTCGGTGCAGATGGTGGGCGTTGGCGTCGGATGTTCGAACCGGTTGCTCGCCACTTCGACGACCTCTTTGCCGACATCTCACAGCCCGTGATCCGTGTGCCGCGTCATCCCGTGACACTCGCTCGTTTTGGTGCTCGTGTGTTGCCCTCCGCAACGGCACTCTCACGCGTGTTTGCGACGCCGCAAGCAAAGGCCTTGTGGGCGGGTGTTGCGGCGCATGCGTTCTCGCGTCTTGATCGGCCATTGACGAGCGCGGTCGGTGTGACGTTGACCGCTGCTGCTCATGCGCACGGCTGGGTCGTTGCCGAAGGTGGCACTCAGCGCATCGTCGACGCGCTCGTCGCCGATATCGAGGCGCACGGTGGGCGAATCGAGACTGGCGTCATGGTTCGTTCCCGCGCTGATCTGCCAGCACACGACATCCTGTTGCTCGATGTCGCGCCGTCGGCTGCTGCCGGCATTCTCGGTGATGCACTGCCGAGCCGGGTGGCGAGCGCCTACCGGCGGTTCCGACATGGGCCGGGAGCGTTCAAGGTTGATCTCGCCGTTGAAGGTGGGGTGCCATGGACTGCTGAGGTGGCCCGACGTGCCGGCACGGTGCATGTTGGTGGCGCGTTCGACGAAGTGGTCGCCGCCGAGTTAGCGGTGCAGCAAGGTCGAATGCCCGATCGGCCGTTTGTGCTGGTGGGTCAGCAATATCTCGCCGACCCGAGTCGGTCGGTGGGCAACGTGCACCCGATCTGGGCGTATGCCCACGTGCCCCACGGCTACACCGGGGATGCCAGCGAGGCGATCATCGATCAACTTGAGCGGTTCGCACCCGGCGTGCGCGAGCGCATTGTGGGAATGGCGGTGCGGTCAACCACCGAGATGTCGGTGTATAACCCGAACTTTGTCGGCGGCGACATCATCGGCGGCGCAGGTTCGCCATTGCAGACGGTGTTTCGGCCACGGGTGACGATTGATCCGTATGCCACTGGCGTGCCCGGCGTGTTCTTGTGTTCGGCCTCAACTCCACCGGGAGCGGGTGCCCACGGCATGTGCGGCGCCAACGCGGCCGACCGGGCGTTGTCGTTCCTTCGTTGAGATTCTTGTCACGACAAGTTGATACTCAGTGTTAGGCATGCTTAAATTCCGCCATGGCTTCCAGCTTGCTCATTACCTTGCGCGAGGGTCTCGAGATCGCCCTCGTGTTGGCGATCATCACCGCCTACCTCCATCGCACCAACCGCAGTGACCGTCTTCGTGATGTTCGGGTGGGTGCAATTGCCGCCGGCATTACCTGTCTCATCGCCGGCATTGCGTTCCACGTGCTCGTGGGGTCGTTCGAAGGCAAATGGGAACAGGCGATTGAAGGCACCCTCGCATTGCTTGCGGTTGGCGTGCTCACCTGGATGATCTTCTGGATGCGAGGCAATGCTCGTGGCATCAGCACCGAACTTCACCAGCGCATTGATGCCAGCGTTGATAAGTCGCCGATGGCGCTCATGTCGATCGCCTTTGTGGCAGTGGGACGTGAGGGCTTCGAGACGATCATCTTCCTTCTCGGCGCCGAAACCTCGTCGTCGTCGGGCTCCTCAGTGGTCATCGGCGGGCTCATCGGATTGTCGATCGCCGCAGTACTGGGCTGGCTGTTGGCCGTCAGCAGCGACAAAGTCGACATCAAGAAGTTCTTCAATTGGACCGGCTTGTTGCTCATCCTCTTCGCCGCTGGGCTCTTTGGTAAGGCCGTGCACGAGTTCCGCGAGCTCTTCGGATTCGAAGGGGCCTGGTACTCCACCCCACTGTGGGAGATCACCAGCGGTCAGTTCTCTGAAGGGTCGACCCTGTACGACTTCATGAAGGGCTTGTTCGGTTGGAGCGATCACCCTGAGCGAATCCGTGGTGTCGCCTACTTGGCGTATCTCATCCCGACGCTGGTGTTCTACTTCCGTGGCGCCAAGCCGGCGCCGACCTCAAAAGTCGAGGCAACGACATCTGACTCGGAGATGACGACCGTCTGACACCTCGCGCCAGCGAGCCTCGCTTGACGCTCGACGTTGCTCTCTGACCATGATGGGATGATGACGTCGAGTCGAACGATCCGCATTGGTGGCTGGTTCCAAGGTCCAACTGGCTCCGGTCAGGGAGGCTGGACGGCCCAGCGTTTCCTGGCGGCGCTCGGCGACCTCACCGATCGTCCGCTCACCGCATCGATCCGTGCGCCGATTCCA
>JAPOJQ010000026.1 GCA_029978335.1 Actinomycetota bacterium | reverse complement strand
GTGAAGAAGGTTGCTCCGGCGAAGAAGGCTGCCGTGAAGAAGGTGGCTCCGGCGAAGAAGGCTGTTCCGGCGAAGAAGGTCGCCGCGAAGAAGGTGGCTCCGGCGAAGAAGGCTGCCGTGAAGAAGGTGGCTCCGGCGAAGAAGTCTGCCCCAACGTTGGTGGGCCCAGTTGTTCGCGGCACTTCTAAGGACGGCATCGCCTACACCAAAGATTTTGATGTGAAGTTTCTAAAGGCCCAGCGCGAGGCGCTCATTGCCGAGCGTGCCCGTCTCTTAGGTCAGGCTGAGCAACTTGATGCTGAGGCACACCAGTTGATCGAAGAAGCTGAAATGGGCGACGTCCAGTTCGACGATGAAGGTGGCGAAGGCGACACGATGGTCGTCGAGCGTGAACGCGATCTGGCATTGAGCGCGCAGGCCCGGGAATCGGTGCAACAGATCGATGAAGCGCTTGCTCGGATGGAGATCGGCACCTATGGCTACTCCGTCGTGTCAATGCGCCCGATTCCGCGCGAGCGCCTCGAGGCGATTCCGTGGGCGACCGAACTCGTTGAGGAGAAGGTCGGCGGGATCGGTCGGCGATGACATCGGCGCACGGCAGCCAATGGCGTGCCGTGCCGCTCGGTCTCGCCGCAGCGGTAGTTCTCGTCGACCAACTCACCAAGTGGTGGGCTCTCCGTCGACTTCCAGACGGAGCAATAGAGGTGATCTGGACACTGCAATTTCGGCTGACCTTCAATTCTGGAATGGCGTTCGGGACTGGCCAAGGGTGGGGCCCGGTTATTGCGATTGCGGCATTCGTCGTCGTGATCGCACTCGCTCGCTCTCTTTGGCACCAGCGGAGTCCATTGTCGGCGGCGGCGATTGGGTGTCTCGTGGGAGGTGCGACCGGAAATCTCCTCGACCGTCTGGCGCGTGAGCCGGGACTATTTCGTGGATCCGTCGTCGATTTCATTGATTTTGGTTGGTTTCCGGTTTTTAACGTCGCCGATATTGCGATCAACGTCGGGGCGGCACTGCTGGTGCTCACGATGGTGTCTGAGGGCCGGCGGGAGCGAGGAACATCGAAATGATCGTCGAAACCGTGCCGGCCGCCCTCGAGGGTGAGCGTCTTGATCGCATCGTGGCGATCATGCTGGATGTCGCACGCTCTGTTGCTTCGGAGGTGGTGGCCGGTGGTGGTGCGCTCGTCGATGGCGTGGTCGAACGAAGCGGCAAGATTCGGCTCGTCGAGGGACAGGTCGTGTCGGCTGATCCCTCGCTGGTTCATGTCAAGGGCGATCCTGAACCCGATCCCACCATCGACGTCGATGTCGTCTATGCCGATGAGCATGTCATCGTGGTCAACAAGCCCGCTGGCCTTGTCGTGCACCCTGGTGCAGGCAATGCCGATGGCACCTTGGTGAATGGCCTGTTGGCCCAGTTCCCCGAATTGATGTCGGTTGGGGAGTCGCATCGCCCGGGGATTGTGCATCGCCTTGATGCTGGCAGTACCGGCTTGTTGGTCGTGGCTCGGTCGGACGTGGCGTACGACTGGCTCACGGCGCAATTCGCTGATCACAGCGCGACGCGCCACTACATCGCATTGGTGTGGGGGCATCCGGCAGCACCTCACGGCATCATCGATGCACCAATTGGTCGTTCGCGACGCGACCCGCTTCGTATGGCAGTCGTGGCTGACGGCCGTCCAGCACGCACCGAGTACGAGGTCATTCAGCGCTACCTCGCTCCGTCGCCATGCACCCTGTTGTCGTGCAAATTGGAGACCGGACGGACTCATCAGATCCGAGTACACCTGTCGTCGATCGATCATCCATTGATCGGTGACCCCACCTACGGTCAGCGTCGACCAACGCTGGGAATGGGTCGACCATTCCTTCATGCAGCCCATCTTGAGTTCGATCACCCCGAGGGTGAACGTGTTGCCTTCGACAGCGAACTACCGGCCGATCTCAGGTCAATGCTGGATCGCCTGGAGCCCGTTGTCGAGTCGGACTGACGTTACGGCCACAACGTGCGGCCGCGTGACATGTCGACGATCGACGCCAACGTGTATCCATCGAGGTGCGCTCGCATGACGTCCCCTGCCGCATTCCAGATCGACAGCAGCACGCATTGGCCCTCATGGTCGCAGGCACCGTCGGCGTGTGGTTCGCCAAAGTCACCGAGCGTGATTGGTCCATCGACCGCAGAGAGAATTTCGGACAGTCGAATGTCTGCGGGGTCTCTGGCGAGTACATAGCCGCCGCCAACGCCGCGCTTGGAACGAACCAGCCCTGCACCTTTGAGGGCCAGGAGAATCTGTTCGAGGTAGGGCTGAGGGAGCGCAGTTCGTTCTGCGATGTCGCGGACCGAGGTGGGGCCGGGCTCATCGACGCGCAGTGCAAGCGAGAGCAGCGCCCGACATGCATAGTCCCCTCTTGTCGACACCCGCATGGCGCCATCGTAGGAGAAGTCAGACCCCCAATGACCTGATCGCGCCGCGGTTGTCATTGGCGGTGCCTACATGATGGACTGTCGGCAATGACAGCCGACGACCCCCTCCAGTCGCTAGACCCCGTGCTGCCGGACTATGCAGGGGCGAATGTGACCGGCATCATCCCTGGTCTGTTGGGCGGGGGATCGTGTCCGGCGTGGTTTCCCGAGGTCGTGCGATCCGCGTCATCGGTGGTGCTGGTCGTCCTCGACGGCCTTGGCTGGACACAACTGCGTAGCCGGGCCGACATCGCGCCCACCATGGCGGCGATGGAGGGAGGTGCGATTACCACCGTCGTGCCGAGCACGACCGCTACCGCCTTGACGTCAATTTCCACCGGTCTTCCACCAAGTGAGCACGGCATCATCGGCTATCGGGTGTGGGCGGGCGGACAAGTGACCAACATGTTGAGGTGGATGGCGGGTGAGTCCGATCGGCGTGCGGCCCTGCCGCCTTCTCAGATGCAGCCACACCGTCCGTTCTGCGCTCAGCGCGTGCCGTACATCACCTCGCGTGAACTCATCGGGTCGGCGTTTTCAGAGGCTCATCTGCGCGGCGGCGAGCCGATTGGCTATCGGGCCGCTTCGTCGCTACCGGTGCTCGTGGGTGAGGCAATCGGACGCGGTGCTGCGTTCGTGCATGCGTACTACGCCGGTATTGACCGCATCGCGCATGAGCGAGGGTTCGGTGCCTTTTATGACGCTGAACTGCGTACAGCGGACCGCCTCGTCGCGGACGTCCTCACGTCGGTTGGACCCGACACGGCGGTCGTCGTGACGGCTGATCACGGCCAGGTACAGGTTGGCGATCGGATTCTCCATCCCAACGAGAGCGTGTTGCGGCGTACTGCGTTCCAAAGCGGTGAGGGCCGAATGCGTTGGTTTCATGCTCGACCCGGTGCCGCAGATGATCTGTACCAAGCGGCGCTGGAGCAGTTCGCTGACTCGGGTTGGGTGCGGCGACGTGGTGAAGTGATCGACGATGGTTGGTTCGGCCCAGCCGTGCCAACACCGATTGCCGCTCGGATGGGCGACGTGGTTGTGGCGGCTCGTGAGTCGGTGTCCTATGACGACCCTGAGGACAGTGGCCCGTTTGAGCTGATCTGCCGTCACGGTTCGCTGACCAACGACGAGATGTGGGTGCCATTCATCGCCGCCCGTGGGGTGGGAGCGAACCGTTCGTAGTCTTTTTGACGCAGCACACAGGAGGTTGATGAAGTGAGTGACGAGGCCCCGCACGTTGAGCTCCCTGATGTCGTCACCGGCGGTGACAACGCCGAATCCGGCGCAGTGACCGAACCCGCCAAGGTGTTGCGCATCGGATCAATGGTGAAACAACTTCTCGATGAGGTCCGTCAGGCGCCACTCGACGAAGCCAGCCGTGAGCGGTTGGCTGAGGTGTACGAACGCTCAGTGGTCGAATTGTCAGGGGCGCTGTCGGACGATCTTCAAGAGGAATTGCGGATGTTGACGCTGCCGTTCAGTCCAGATGAAGTGCCGAGCGAAGGCGAACTGCGTGTGGCACAGGCCCAGCTCGTTGGTTGGCTTGAAGGGCTATTCCATGGCATTCAAGCCACGCTGTTCGCCCAACAGTTGGCAGCACGTCAGCAGTTTGAGCAGATGCGCCAGTTGCCACAGGGGCCAGGTGCCATGCCTGACCGGCCCGGTACGTACCTGTGAAACCGCCCCGTCGCGCTGCGTGACCCCTCTGGTACAGTCGGCGAACCACAAGCCTGTTATTTCACGTTTCGGCGTTGACCGTCGACCGATCCGAAACCGTTGCTGACCAACTGACACCGTGACCGATTCCTTCACCCACCTCCACGTTCATACCGAATACTCAATGCTCGACGGAGCGGCGCGGCTGGACGAACTGGTGGCGAAGGCGCTTGCTGATGGACAGCCAGCGCTCGGGATCACCGATCACGGCAACATGTACGGAACGCTTGAGTTCTACAAGGAGTGCCGCAAGCGCGGCATCAAGCCGATCATCGGGACTGAGGCGTATATGGCTCACGATGATCGGCGCGAGCGCCCGGCACGTCGCGGCAAACTCGACGACTCGGGTGGCGACACCGAAGGTGGACGCAAGCTCTACTACCACCTGACGCTGCTCGCTGAGAACGAGGTTGGCTATCGCAACCTGATCCAGTTGTCGAGCCTCGCCTTTCTCGAGGGTTACTACTACAAGCCCAAAATCGACTGGGAGCTGTTGGAACGGCATTCCTCGGGTCTCATCGCCACGACCGGATGCCTGGGCGGGCATGTACTGCAGTCGTTGCTTCGAGGCGACGAGCGCGGTGCGCTTGAGAAGGCGGCCCGACTCCAAGACATTTTCGGTCGTGACAACCTGTTCATCGAACTGCAGGATCACGGCATTGCCGACCAGCGGGCTACCAACCCGAAGCTGATCGAGATCGCTCGGCGTATCGGGGCGCCGCTGCTCGCTACCAACGACTCGCATTACACCCACCGCGACGATCACGATGCGCACGATGCGTTGTTGTGTGTTCAAACCTCCGCCCTGTTGTCGGACCCTGATCGATTCAAGTTCGAGGGCAATGAGCATTATTTGAAGTCGTCCGCAGAAATGCGTCACCTGTTCAGGGAACTTCCTGAGGCCTGCGACAACACGTTGTGGGTGGCCGAACGCGCCGAGTTGGAGATCACCTTCGGCGAGGCACTGCTCCCTGAGTTCCCGCTGCCCGATGGCTTTGCCGATGACCGCGCCTACCTCGAGCACCTCACGTGGGAAGGCGCTCGGAAGCGTTGGGGGAGCGACCTTCCTGCCAAGGTTGTTGAGCGGCTGTCCTACGAACTCGAAGTCATTGCCTCAATGGGCTTCTCCTCCTACTTCCTCATCGTGTGGGACCTCATCCGGCATGCGCGCGAGTCAGGTATTCGAGTGGGTCCAGGACGTGGATCAGCGGCAGGTTGCGCAGTGGCGTACAGCCTGTGGATCACCGACCTTGACCCGATCCGGTACGACTTGCTGTTCGAACGGTTCCTGAATCCGTCGCGCGTGTCAATGCCCGACATTGATATGGACTTCGACTCTCGATACCGAGACGAGATGATTCGTTATGCGGCGCATCGTTACGGCCGTGATCATGTTGCGCAGATCATCACCTTCGGCACCATCAAGGCACGCAATGCGGTGCGCGACGCTGCTCGGGTACTCGGCTTCCCATATGGCGTCGGAGACCGCATAGCGAAGGCGATGCCCCCGCTCGTTATGGGTCGAGACACACCGTTGCGCTACTGCTTTGAGCAGAACGAGAAGTATCTCGATGGCTACAAGGCAGCAGCCGAGTTGCGTTCGATGTACGACGGCGACCCGGATGTGCAGCGCGTGGTTGATGTAGCTAAGGGCCTCGAGGGCCTGAAGCGGTCCGACGGAATTCACGCAGCAGCGGTGGTGATCACGAAAGAACCCGTCACGGAGTACCTACCGATTCAGCGCAAGCCTGAATCGGGCCAGAACCCCGACGATGCACCAATCGTCACGCAGTTTGAAATGCACGGCGTCGAGGAGTTGGGTCTCCTCAAGATGGACTTCCTCGGTCTGCGCAACCTCGACGTCATCACCGACACGCAGGCAATGGTGCGCGCCTCGGTCGATCCCAATTTCGACATCGACACGGTGCCGCTCGACGATCCGGCGACCTACGCGCTGCTCGCCAACGGTGACACCATCGGTGTCTTCCAATTGGAGTCACCTCCGATGCGACAGCTCCTTCGACGCATGGCCCCGACGACATTTGAAGATGTGTCCGCTGTGTTGGCGCTCTATCGGCCCGGTCCGATGAGCGAAAACATGCATAACGACTACGCCTATCGCAAGAACGGACGAAAGCCGATCGACTTCTTCCACGATGATGCGGTCGAGGTGCTTGAGGACACGTACGGGCTCATGATCTACCAAGAGAGCGTGATGCGAGTAGCGCAGAAGTTTGCCGGGTACTCGCTCGCTCAGGCCGACAACCTCCGTAAGGCCTGCGGCAAGAAGCAGCGCGATCTGATGCAACGCGAGCGCGAGCAGTTCGAAACGGGCTGTGAGACCACCGGCTACGGTGCAGCGCTCGGTAAGCAACTCTTCGACATCATTGAGAAGTTCGCTGACTACGCCTTCAACAAGTCGCACACCTTTGGCTACGGACTCGTCACCTACCAAACCGCATATCTCAAAGCGCACCATCCGGTTGAGTACTTCGCCTGTTTGCTGACGAGCGTCAAGAACAATCTTGATAAGGCCGCCGTCTACCTCGCCGACTGTCGGTCGAGCGGGATCCGGGTGCTCTCGCCTGATATCAATCGTTCGGTTACCGACTTTGCGGCGATTCGTGCCGATCGATTGCCGCCCGGTATCGAACTGCCAATGGGTTCGCCAGGAGCGATCACGTTTGGTCTCTCCGCGGTGCGGAATGTGGGAGCGGGCCTCGTTGAGCAACTATTGGCCGAACGCAATGAAAACGGTTCGTATGCCTCGTTCTACGAGTTCGCCGAGCGAGTTCCCGAGCAGGTGCTCAACAAGCGGACCGTTGAGTCCTTGATCAAGGCTGGCGCGTTTGACTCTTTGGGGCACTCGCGGCTTGGCCTGCAGTCGGTCCACGAGCAGATCATCGACACCACGCTCGTACGGCGACGCGAACGTGACCAGGGAGTGCTGAGCTTGTTCGGCGACTGGTCGGAGGAAGCAGCTGGGGCCGGTTTCGACGAACGCATTGAGATTCCGACCGACGAAGCGCCAAAGGCCGAGCGGCTCAGGGCTGAGAAGGAAATGCTCGGGCTGTACGTATCGGATCACCCGCTTCACGGCGTGGAAGCAGCGCTGCGTCGCCGCGTCGAACACTCGATTATCGATTTGTCCGAAATGGATGACGGTGCGCAGGTGACCGTCGGCGGCATCATCACCAATGCGACTCGCAAGTTCACGAAGAAGGGCGATGCGATGGCGGTGTTCATGCTTGAGGACCTCGATGCGGCGGTTGAGGTCACCGTCTTTCCCCGAACGCTGGTTGACATTGGCCACCAGATCATCGACGATCGAATCGTTGCGGTAAAGGCACGACTCGATCGCCGCGATGAAGGGCGAATTGGTCTGATGGCACAGAACATCACCGTGCTCACCGGACTCGACGACGGTCCCGCACCGCTGGTGAGGCTGCGATTCCCCGGAGGGATTCCAGAACGAGCGTCACTTGAGCGCTTGAAGTCGATCATCGTCGATCATCCGGGCGAATCTCCAGTTGAGATTGAGATGGATCGAGGGCGTGTGCTGCGCCTCGGCGACACCTTCAGAATCGATACCGATCGGGCTGTTGGTGAACTCCGAGTCGCCTTTGGCCACGACGCAGTGTTGCTCTGAGAAGGTCCGGATGT
The DNA here is from genome assembly GCA_029978335.1 of Actinomycetota bacterium. GTDB lineage: Bacteria > Actinomycetota > Acidimicrobiia > Acidimicrobiales > Ilumatobacteraceae > Casp-actino5. The sequence goes on along the minus strand of JAPOJQ010000026.1, from coordinate 17,842 downwards.
CCGTCCGACGGGCAGAAGTGGCACAATAGAGGTGCTCATTTCGTGTGGAGAGGGATATGGGACTCGCAGTAACAACCAACGATGCCAGCGCGCTGACCGACGCTGAACTTGAAGAGATGGCATCGATGGACGGCGCTTTTGACCACGACCTGCTCGTGCAGGCCAAGGAAGATTGGGTGCTGTCGACGACCGCTCGAGACGGTGCGACGTTGCACGGCTTTACGTTCTCAACGCTCGAACGGATCGGTGGCACCCCGTGCGTGTTGCTTGGCGTGATGAGCGTTCGACGCCATTCACGGCGCGACGCGGTGCTCAAGGGTTTGATGAAAGAGGCATTTCACCGGGCGTTGATGGCGTTCCCCGATGAGGACGTGGTGGTGGGTGGCCGGTTTGCTGCACCGGATGCGCTCATCGCGTTGAAGCAACTCGATGACGTGATCCCGTCACCAGGCTCGCGCGCCGTCGGTGAGGAACGCGCGTGGGGCCGTCGTCTGGCGAAGCGGTTCGGTGTCGATGCTGCCTACCGGGCCGAGGATTTCGTTGCGGATAAGAACCCCAACGGTGGCTTCATCGATTTCGTGTCGGCGAAGCCCGAGTCGATCGCTGCCGGCCCGCGGTCGCTCTTTTCAAGTGTGAAGTCGGGAGGCGTGCTCATCGCCTACGGCTGGACGATGGCAGAAGATCTCGCCAAACTCGGTGCTCGTTGATCCGATAACGCAGATGCCAACCTTCGACGATCTCGTTCGACGTCGTCGGATGTGTCGCTCGTTCCTCCCATCTCCACTGCCGCCTGGGGCGATTGACGACATCGTTGACCTGGCAACTCGTGCGCCGAGTGCTGGGCGCGCGCAGGGTCTTCGGGTGGTATGTCTCGAGGGCGTTGCTCGCGACACCTACTGGGACCTCACCTTGCCTGAACCACGCCGAGCCACGTTCCGTTGGCAGCGGTTGCTGAATGCACCGACGTTGCTCTTGGTGTTCGCGGACCCGGACGCCTATGTGTCTCGATATGGCGAGCCGGATAAGCGTCACACTGGGTGGGGCGAGTCAACCGAGCAGTGGACGACGCCGTATTGGACTGTCGATGCCGCAATGGCGGTGATGGTGATGCTGCTCGCCGCTGAGGCGCGAGGCTTTGGGGCGTTGTTCTTCGCCTTGGCGAACGGTGAGGCTGCGGTGCGTCACTACGTTGAGGTTCCGGCGCACCTTCAGACCATCGGCGTCGTTGCTCTTGGATATCCCGACACCTCTGACGTGGACGCCCTTGGTCGAGGACGCAGTGCAAGCCGCCCTCGGCTCGGTGCTGATCAGGTCATGCGTCGGTTTGGGAACCAGTCACGGGGCGACCACTAAGCCGAGCCCGAAGTTCGGCCGCATCGCTCACCGGTGACTCGCACACCTGTTGGCGACAGATGTAGGCGTAGCCGTCGCTTCTGTCGTGCCAGATCGCCGATGACGTCGGCTCACCCCATGCAAGAACGATGTCGGGCCGCCAGATCGACATCGCAGTGCGCACAAGATCGCCGGCCTCGCCAGGTATGACCACTTCGGTGATACCACGATGACGCGATTCGAGGACGGCGAGGCCACCGGTTGCTGACGTCGGGTTCTTGGTTGCGACGGTGCCGATGAGCTGAAGGATGCGGTCGGTGTGGTTGAGATATCGCGGTTCATCGACGATGGCACTGAGACGCAGTAGCGCACCTGCCGCCAGCGTGTTCGCTGATGGGGTGGTGTCATCGCGAAGGTCTTTGCGGGTGATGAGCGGTTGAGGAGCATCGATGGCGGTGCTGACGACACCACCGTCATCGGCATCCCAATGGTGGTCTAAGAGGTCATTGGCAGTTTCGACGGCGAGCTCGGTCCAGGTGGCTCGGCCGGTCGCCTCGCCGAGGCGGGTGAACGCATCGGTGAGAGCGGCGAGGTCGCTGGCGCCGGCTTGATGGCGTGCCGGCGGCGTTCCATCGGCGTGCCACACACGGAGCCATCTGCCACGCTCGTCTCGAAGGTTGTCGACGAGGAACACAGCAATCTCTTGCGCTGCATCGATCCAGTCCGGCCGGCCCATCACTATCCCGGCATCGGCAATCGCCGCTACTGCAAGAGCGTTCCACTCGGTGACCACTTTGTCGTCGATGTTGGGGTGGGGTCGTGCTCGACGTGCGCTGACGAGGAGCTGCCGGACACGGTCGATAGCCGGTGGTGGGATGATGTCGCCGCGCGCGTGCAGCCGATTCGGAATGGATCGGCCCTCAAAGTGACCTGAGTCGGTGATGCCGAACCATTCGTTCGCTGCTGCTGCGTCCTCGCCGAGCGCGTCCCGAATCTCGGCAGGAGTCCAGGTGTAGTAAGCGCCTTCGGCCGAAGTCCCGTCGGGCGACGTCGAATCTGCATCGATAGAGCTGCATAGTCCGCCAGCCGGATGCCGAAAGGACGAGAGCAATCCGTCGATGGTGGCTTCGACGACATAACGCCACGCCGGTCTTCCAAAGAGCGACCAGCCCCGGCGGTAGACGCCGATCATCATCGCTTGGTCGTACAGCATCTTTTCGAAGTGTGGAACAAGCCAACGCTCGTCCGTTGAGTAGCGGGCGAAGCCACCCTCTAGATGGTCGAACAGCCCGCCTGAGGCCATTGCATCGAGTGTCGTCGTGATGACATCGACGGTGCCTTGGCTCGGCTGGATCATGTGGGCTCGCATCACCAGATCGAGTCCCATCGGATTGGCGAACTTTGGGGTAGAGCCAAATCCTCCATTGGTTCGGTCAAATCCACGTGCGAGTTGCGTGAGCGCGTTGTTGATGAGTTCAGGTCCGGGCAGCTCTTTGAGCGGCGTCACCGTGGCCGCTGCGAGCGCAGCGACGATGGACTCTGCGTTCGCGCCGACCTCATCACGACGTTGTGTCCACACGGTGTGGACGGCGCTGAGGAGCCCAAGAAATGCCTCTCGGTCGTAGTACATGCCGCCCCAGAAAGGTCGACGTTGCGCATCGAGCATCATGGTCATCGGCCAGCCACCGCGCCCGGTTAGCGCAATGAGAGCGTCCATATAGATGCCATCGATCTCCGGGAGTTCCTCCCGATCGACCTTGATGGCCACGAAACCGGAGCGCAATGCGTCAGCAACGTCGGCGTCGGCGAAGGTCTGCGCTGCCATCACATGGCACCAGTGGCACGCCGCGTATCCGACGCTCAGCATGACCGGGACATCGCGTTGGCGGGCCTCGTCAAAGGCCTCGTCGCACCAAGGGAACCAGTCGACCGGGTCGCCAGCGTGTTGGCGCAGGTAGGGAGAAGACTCATTGCCAAGGCGATTCATTCGTCGTTCCTATCTCCTGCTCCAAGGGCCGCGACGACCGCTGCGACGACGTGGGCGATGTGGCCGTGGAGGAAGTGGTCGGCTCCCTCGACGACGACCACGTCCGACGTCTGTCCAAGTGGTGTCGCTGCGAGTTGATCCGGATTGCAGAACTGATCATGTCGGCCGACGACCACCGACGTCGGGCAGCGAGGGGAGGTGAGGGTGGTGTGCATGGCGAGTGGTGGGGCGATCAGTACCAGTCGTTCTGGCTGGAGCAGGGGCTCGGCTGCGAGTGCGACGAGTGCGCCAAATGAATAGCCCACCAAGCAGACGGACGACTGTTGCATTGCTGACCGCAGTCGGTCGGTTGCGGCAACCACATCGGGCACCTCGGACACGACGTCTGCACGATCTCGTCGAAAATCGGCGCGAAGTGAACTCCACCCGACGGTGGACAGTCGATCGGCGAGCGCCACCAACAATGGGTGATGCCGATCCCCGCCATACAGTGGATGAGGGTGGCAGAGCACGGCGCCGCCACGCGATGGCGTCGCGAGGCTAAGTTCGGCTGTCAAACGCACGCCATCAGCGGTGAGGAGTTCAACGGACGATCGTGTCGTTGACCCATGCGCTGAGGAGGCGTGCTGCACACGGTGCACGGTACCCTTCCAATGGTGACGACCGAAGCCGACAAGCTCCCGATCAAGATGTTGAGCGATCGGCTCCTCGTCAAAATTGGCCGCGACGATGGCGAGCGACGTACGACTGGCGGCATTTTGATCCCGGCGACCGCTCAGATGGCCAAGCGTCTGATTTGGGCTGAGGTTGTTGCGCTCGGACCTTCGGTTCGTGCCGCCGAAGTCGGTGACCGGGTGCTGTTCAGTCCGGAAGATCGCTTCGAGGTCGAAGTGCAAGGTGATGATCTCATCATGTTGCGCGAACGCGACCTACATGCGGTCGCTGCCAAACGGATTGAGGCCTCGACGGGGCTCTACCTCTGAGGTGCTCCACCTAGGATCGACGAGATGACCGGAAGCGAAACCCCCCCGTTCGCCGTGATGTCGCAAGCCGAACGCGAGTCGATCACCTTCAACGCCGATGGCCTCGTGCCGGCGATTGCCCAAGATGTGGCAACACGGGAGGTACTGATGCTCGCATGGATGAACGCGGAGTCGCTCGAGATGACCTTGTCCGAGGGTCGCATGGTCTATTGGTCTCGGAGCCGTCAGGAACTCTGGCGAAAGGGCGACACCAGTGGAGATCATCAGGTCGTGGTTGAAGCTCGTTATGACTGCGACGGCGACACGCTGTTGTTCCTGGTTGAACAGCACGGCAACGGCGCATGCCACACCGGGGAACGGACCTGCTTCTTCCGACGACTTGGTGCCGGGTCGTGATCATTCACCCTGCGCCCGACGATTTCCTTCAACAGGCGCGCGAGTTCAGCGTTGTGCCGGTATGGACCGAGGTCCTGGCCGATCTCGAAACTCCCGTATCGGCGTATCTCAAACTCGTTGGTGATGCGCCAGGCTTTCTCCTGGAGTCCGTGGAGCACGGTGAGCGCTGGAGTCGGTTCTCATTTGTGGGACAAAATCCCGTCGCCACTCTGATCTCTCGTAATGGCGTGTTGGAGGTCACCGGGAGTCTCGGCGCCACGGTGCCGACGGATCAGGGCATTCTGGCGGCTCTTGAGGCGTTGCTCGATGCGCATTCGAGCCCCGATCACCCGGACTTGCCTCCGCTTCATGGCGGCATCATGGGCTACCTCGGTTACGACGTCATTCGTGAGGTCGAGCATCTGCCGCATTGCCCAGCGGACGATCACCTCATGCCAGATGCGGTGATGAGCATCATCGGTTCACTCGCGGCGTTCGACCATTGGCGCCAACGGGTGTACCTCATCGAGTCGGTAATGACCAGAGATGAGCACGGGGTGCCGCTGAGCGAGCGCGACCTCGTGGCGGCGCGCGAACGAGCGGCGGAGCGCGCTCAACATGCAGCAGCCCGGTTGTCGGCGCCGCTTGGCTATCAACCGGTGGAACCGCCACGTCGTGACGATGTGCTGCCCGAAGTGGTGTCGTCGATGGCTGACGGTCGCTACCAGCACGCAGTCGAAGTGGCGAAAGAACACATTCTTGCCGGCGACATCTTTCAGGTCGTGCTGGCGCAACGGTTTGATCTCGCGCTCGACGCCGATCCTTTTGATGTGTACCGAGTGCTGCGGCAGGTGAATCCGAGTCCGTACATGTATTTCTTGCGTCACGACGAGGCGACGTTGATCGGATCGTCACCTGAACCGATGGTGCAAGTTCGCGGTGATCAAGTGGTGAGCCGTCCTATCGCCGGAACGCGCCGACGCGGCGTGGACGATGAGCACGACCGTCGCCTCGCTGCCGAACTCATTGAGCATCCCAAAGAGCGCGCAGAGCACGTGATGCTCGTCGACCTCGCTCGTAATGACGTAGGTCGAGTGAGCGAGTTTGGGTCGGTGCATCCTGACGAGTTCATGACGCTTGAGCGTTATAGCCACGTCATGCACCTCACCTCACAGGTGTCGGGGCGCCTTCGGAGAGGCCTTGGCCCTATTGATGTGTTGCGCGCAACGTTGCCAGCTGGCACCGTCAGTGGTGCACCCAAGGTTCGGGCTATGGAGATCATCGATTCGCTCGAACCCGTCAAGCGTGGGCCGTACGCCGGCGTCGTTGGTTATGTCGATTGGTCGGGCGACCTCGATACCGCGATCTGTATTCGGACGATGTTCGTCCGTGGTGATGGTGTGACCGCCTCGCTGCAAGCGGGTGCGGGAATCGTCGCTGATTCAGACCCTGTTGACGAAGATCTCGAATGTCGCAATAAGGCTGCAGCGCTGCTTGCGACGATTCCCGCTGCGCGAAAGATGACCGCTGCACGCCGCGCAACCGGCCACTTGGGAGGGGAGTGACGATGGGGGTGGTTCAGTGGGCTGAGAACGTCGTGTGCTCGGGGCCCCGTGATGTCATTTCGGTCACCGGTGCCGACGCGGAGCGGTATCTGCATTCGCAGTTCGCTCAAGACCTCACCGGCATGACGCCTGGGGAGTCGCGATGGTCGTTGCTGTTGGAACCAGATGGCAAGGTGGTGGCGCTCTGTCGCATCGTCCGGTCCGACGAGGGATTCACGATCGACAGCGATCCAACGTCAGGTGATGTGGTGCATGCCCGCCTGCGTCGGTTTTTGTTGCGAGTGGACGTGAGCATGGAACTGACGTCGTCAGCATCATCAGTTGCGGACGACGTAGAAGCCGAGCGGGTGGCTCGTGGTTGGCCCCGTCACGGCGCAGAGATCATCCCTGCAGAGACGTTGCCGGCTGAGCTTGGGGTGATTTCTTTCGCCGTCTCGTTCACCAAGGGCTGCTACCCAGGTCAAGAACTGGTCGAACGCATGGATGCGCGCGGTGCCTCGGCCCCATTCCACTTGGTGGTGATCGATCAGGCGATGACGGTCGGATCTGACGTCGTGATCGATGGTGCGTCCGTTGGCACCGTGACCAGCTCTGCGGGTGGTTACACGATTGCGAGGGTTCGACGTGCAGCAACCGTTGGAACTGCCGCGCCAATTCACTGATCGGGACGTCGATCAGTCGCCCTCGCAATGATGCGTCCCTAGACTCGTGGCGTGCCTTACGTCTACGCCTTCGATCACGCCCATCGCAAGCCGCCAATGTCCTACAAGGACCTGCTCGGTGGCAAAGGAGCCAACCTCGCCGAGATGACCACCGTGCTTGGTCTGCCGGTGCCTCCCGGATTCACCGTGTCGACCGACGCATGTCGCGCGTACATGCACGGAGGCTGGCCTGATGGTCTTGATGCCGAAGTGACCCGCCACGTCGCGAAGTTGGAGCGCACGATGGGGCGTCGACTCGGCGATGCGAACGACCCGTTGCTCGTGAGCGTGCGATCAGGGGCAAAATTCTCGATGCCCGGGATGATGGACACCGTGCTCAACCTCGGCTTGAACGATGCGAGCGTCAAGGGCCTCGCTGCGGTGACCGGCGATGAGCGATTCGCCTATGACTCATACCGTCGTTTCATTGCGATGTACGGACGCATCGTTCTCGGCGTTGATGGCGAGGTGTTTGAACACCCGCTTGAGAAGGCAAAGCAGGATGCGGGAACGTCGAACGATGCCGATCTCGATGCGGCGACGCTCAAGAAACTCGCGAGGTCGTACCTCAGCGCGGTCAAGCGTGCAACCGGCAAGCCCTTCCCTCAGGATCCACGCGAGCAGCTCGACGGAGCGATCGAGGCGGTGTTCCGGTCATGGAACGGTGCGCGCGCCATTGCCTACCGAGTTCGCGAGAAGATCAGCCACGAACTCGGCACCGCTGTCAACGTGCAGACCATGGTGTTCGGTAACCGTGACAACAACTCGGGAACGGGTGTTGGTTTCACACGCAACGCCGCAACGGGGGAGAACCGCCCCTATGGCGACTTCCTCGTCAATGCGCAGGGCGAAGATGTAGTCGCTGGTATCCGCAATACCGAGACGCTTGACGCGATGAAGGGTCATTTCCCTGCGATCCATCGAGAGCTCCTCGACATCTTCGTACGCCTCGAAGAGCACTACACCGACATGTGCGATACCGAGTTCACGATCGAACAGGGTCGCCTGTGGATGTTGCAGACCCGCGTTGGAAAGCGCACCGGTGCTGCGGCATTGAAGATGGCGGTCGACATGACCAAGGGGACCAAGGGCTCAAAGGGTCGTTCATGGCGGATCTCGCGCGAGGAAGCGGTGATGCGCGTGACGGCCGAGCACCTTGACTCGGTCCTGCATCCGCAGTTCAAGAAGAAGGGTGTAGCCATTGCGACCGGTCTCGGTGCGTCCCCAGGGGCTGCGGTCGGTCGTGTGTATTTCACCGCCGACGATGCCGAACATGCCGCCAAGCGTGGTGAGAAGGTCATCCTTGTTCGTAATGAGACGAGTCCTGAAGATGTCCACGGCATGATGGTTGCCCAAGGCATCTTGACCGCTCGTGGTGGTCTCGTGAGCCACGCCGCAGTGGTGGCACGTGGCTGGGGTACGCCGGCGGTAGTTGGTGCAGACAGCGTTCGCATCGAGGGACGTCAGTTCAGCGCCGGTGGTGTGACCGTCAAGCAGGGCGATGTGATCTCGCTCGATGGCACGACCGGTCAGGTGATGCTGGGCGCCCTCGAGTTGACGTCGGCCGAACCCCCCGCCGAGTACGCCACCATCCTCAACTGGGCTGATGCGATTCGCAAAGGCAAGATGGCGGTGCGGGCAAATGCTGACACCGGAGCCGATGCTGCCGTCGCCCGTGCGAACGGAGCGGAAGGTATTGGTCTGTGCCGCACGGAGCACATGTTCTTGGCACCGGACCGGCTGCCCATCGTGCGAGCCATGATTCTGGCCGACACGCCGAAGAAGGAAGCCAAGGCGCTCGAACAACTTCGTATCGCACAGCAGGCTGACTTCGAGGACATCCTCGAGGCGATGGATGGCCTTCCAGTGACGGTGCGCTTGCTTGCCCCGCCGTTGCATGAGTTCCTCCCATCGGTGGAGGAATTGAAGGTGAAGGCGGCCCGAAAGGGACTGTCGGCCAAGGAGCAACAGCTGCTCGCCGCTGCGGAGTCATGGGCTGAGCACAACCCAATGATCGGCACTCGCGGTGTTCGACTCGGCGTGATCAAGCCAGGTCTCTACGCGATGCAGGTGCGCGCGCTGCTCGATGCTGCTGCCAAGCTGCGTGACGCTGGCAAGAATCCCATCGTTGAGATCATGATCCCGTTGACCGTGACCCGCGAAGAACTCGCGCTGGCACGGTCGTGGGTGCAAGAAGAGGTTGATCTCGCCTTGGCCGGTATGCGACGGAAGCCGAAGATTTCGATCGGAACGATGATCGAGACGCCACGCGCGGCGGTGCGCGCCGATGAGATCGCTGAGGCAGCGGACTTCTTCTCCTTTGGCACCAATGACCTCACGCAGTTGACCTTTGGGTTCAGCCGTGATGATGTTGAGAGCCGCATGATGCCGGCGTATCTGGAGCAAGGATTGTTGAAGCGCAATCCGTTTGACACCATCGATCAGTCAGGTGTGGGCGATCTCGTTCGTATGGGTGCCGAACGCGGTCGTGCGACCAAGCCGGGGCTGAAGCTTGGCGTGTGCGGTGAACATGGTGGCGATCCCGAGTCGATTGAACTCTTCAGCCGTATCGGTCTCGACTACGTGTCGTGCTCGCCGTTCCGCGTGCCGATCGCCCGTCTCGCCGCGGCTCAGGCGATTGTTGGTTCAAGCGATTCGCAGAAGTGATGAGGTGGCGCGCATCGCAGTAGCGGTGCGCGCCAGCCATCGCATTGCGGCCGATTAGGGTTCGCGCATGGAGATCACCACACGTCACACTCCGGCCTATGGCGTCGCTCGGCTCGGCCTTGCGCCAGGGGAGACCGTTCGTGTCGAGTCGGGAGCGATGATGGCGATGTCAGGTGGCGTCACGCTCGAGTCGAAGGCCGAGGGTGGCATGTTGAAGTCGCTCAAACGGGCGGCGCTCGGTGGTGAGAGCTTCTTCGTGTCGACCTACACCGCTCCAAGCCAAGGCGGATTTGTCGATGTAGCAGCGCGTCTTCCAGGGGACATCACCTCGATTTCGCTCGCAGGTTCCGGGCTCTTTATCTCGAAGGGATCGTGGGTAGCGAATGAATCGTCGCTCGAATTGGACACCAAGTGGGGTGGCTTCAAAAACCTGTTTGGATCCGAAGGCGGATTCATCTTGCGTGCATCTGGTGCTGGCCAGGTCGTGTTCGCCTGTTACGGGGCGCTTGAGGTCTGGACGCTTGAAGCGGGTCAGCACTTCACCGTTGATACCGGTCACATGGTTGCGTATGACGAATCTGTCTCGATGCAGATTCGGCAGGCAGCTGGGGGTCTCGTCCAAACATTCAAGAGCGGTGAAGGACTGGTCTTCGACTTTGTCGGACCCGGACGTGTCTGGACTCAAACGCGAAATCCCAATGAGTTGTTGGGCTGGATCAGCGCAGCGGTCGGTGGCGGGGCGTCGTCGGGTGGTCCGGCTGGAGCGCTCGGCGGGTTGCTCGGTCGTAACTGAGCAACCCGTGCGGCCTTTCTGAGGCTGCACTCCACAGCCTCGCACTAGATTCGATGCGTGGCCATCTCCGACGACGACATTGAGCGCATCCGCGCCACCGTCTCGATCGTCGATGTCATCGGCCAACACGTCCAACTGCGACGACAGGGTCGCAACTGGGTTGGGCTGTGTCCGTTCCACGGCGAGAAGACGCCGTCGTTCAACGTTCGGGCAGAGACGGGTCGCTATAAGTGCTTTGGGTGCGATGCGTCAGGCGATGCCTTCACCTTCGTGCAGGCGACCGAACACGTCGACTTTGTTGGGGCCGTGGAGATTCTGGCAGCCGCAGCGGGCATTCAATTGACCTACACCTCCTCCGGGCAGTCGCGAGACCGTGCGCGACGTTCTCGGTTGGTAGAGGCGATGGAGTCCGCGGTCGAGTGGTATCACCAGCGCTTGCTCACGGCACCAGATGCCCGACCGGCGAGGGATTATTTGCGGTCGCGCGGGATTTCAGGCGAACTCGCTCGCACCTATCGGCTGGGCTGGGCGCCTGACGACTGGGACGCGCTGAGCCGGGGGAGTGGTATCGACCCAGAGTTGCTCCGGGAGATCGGACTGGTGTTCACCAATCGCCGCAATCGCGCACAAGATGCGCTCCGGGCCCGCGTGCTCTTTCCGATCCTCACCGACAACGGCGAGCCGGTGGCGATTGGCGGTCGCATTCTGCCTGGTTCTGACGATCCGGCCAAGTACAAGAACTCGCCCGAGACGCCGATCTACACCAAGTCGCGAACGCTCTACGGACTGAACTGGGCCAAGGGCGACATCGTTCGAAACAACCTCGCCGTGGTCTGCGAGGGGTACACCGATGTGATCGGCTTTCATCGCAGTGGCGTGCCCACAGCCGTGGCAACGTGTGGCACGGCGTTCACCGAGGAGCACGTCAAACTGCTGAAGCGCTACACCAATCGCATCGTGTTGGCATTTGACGCCGATGCGGCTGGTCAGGGGGCAGCGGAGCGTTTCTATGAGTGGGAGCGCAAGTACGACATCGAGGTGTCCGTCGCGCGCCTTCGCGGCGGCAAAGATCCGGGCGAGTTGGCACAGACCGATCCCGGGTCGCTTCCTGAATCGGTCGCTCGGGCGATGCCATTCCTTGGATTCCGGATCGAACGCGTGCTGTCGCACTCGGCGGCTGCAACACCTGAGCAGCGTGCTCGCACTGCGGAGCGGGCGCTTGCAGTCATCGCGGAGCATCCGAATGCCAACGTTCGCAAGATTTATGCCGGAGAGGTTGCGGCTCGTCTCGACTTGCCAATCGGCGATCTCGTGGGCGCTGCCGAACGCGGTGGCAAGGCACCAATTGCGATGCGTACGCGAACGACGTCGGATCGGTCGCGCAGGAACGCGGAATTTGCTGCGCTGGCGATGCTCATCACCGACTGGGATTCCATCGCCCCCTGGCTGGTCGCCGAACTATTTGCTGACGATGCGAATCGTGCCGCGTTCACCTTGTTGGTTGACGCGGGTGGGGACGTGACCACTGCGATCGAGGGAGCTGATGAGCAGACCCGCAGCGTGCTGGAGAGTGCCTCGGTGGCTGATGTCGACGGCGATGCCGTTCTCGAGGCGCGCAACCTGATCGCCGCGGCCACACGTCGGGAATTACGTCATGTGGCCCCCGGGGCCGACCCTGCGAGAATCACCGCAGATGCCGAGGCCCGACTCACTCTCGAATTACTCGCCGACACCGAGCGAGCCGATGATGCCGCAGCGTGGTTGCTTGGCTGGCTCATCGATCGACAACAGGGGCTCTCTGGTGCCGAGTGACGATCGCGATGCTGCCGACGTCCCGGTGTGGGCTGAGGGGACGATCCGTCGGGAGTGGGATGCGCTCGTTCGTCGGGGACTGGCATCAGGCGTGGTTCATGCCGAGCAGATCGCCCACGTGCTGCGCGATGTCGAGCTGACTAGCGAGACCCTCGAAGCGGTGCACCAAGAACTCGACCGCCTCGGCCTCGCACTTGACGACACAGTGGATCACGACGGTGAGCCGACTCCTGCGACGGGTTTGCGACGGGCAGTCATCACCGACGATGAAGCGGTCCTGACCAGGCGTCAGCTACGCCGCCAACGCCGTCAGTCCACGCGCGGCGACAGCGGCGCAGCCGATGGTGTGCGGATGTATCTACAAGAGATCGGCCAGGTTGATCTCTTGTCACTAGAGGAAGAGCGGCGGTTGGCCCGCCTCGTGGCTCAAGGCATCGCCGCAGCTGAGCGCATCGATTCGGGAAACGTTGCCGCTGACGAAACACGTTTGTTGCTGCGAGCGGTGCGCAGCGGCGAACGTGCAAGAAGTGAGTTGACGCAGGCAAATCTCCGTCTCGTCGTGAGCATCGCAAAGCGCTATACGAATCGCGGCGTTCAACTGTTGGACCTCATTCAAGAAGGCAACCTCGGCCTGATGCGAGCGGTGGAGAAGTTCGACCATTCGAAGGGCTTCAAGTTCTCGACGTATGCGACGTGGTGGATTCGCCAAGCCATCACTCGTTGTCTTGCAGACCAAGCACGGACGATCCGCATTCCCGTTCACATGGTGGAGCACATGAACCGAATGCTGCGCGTGCGGCGCGACATGGTGCACGAACTCGAGCGCGAACCAACGCCAGAAGAACTTGGCGCTCGCCTGCACATGGACCCGGCACGAGTCAGTGAGCTGCTGCGTTGGTCACAAGATCCACTGTCACTCGACTCGCCCGTCGGCGACGAGGACGATGCTGACCTCGGTGACTTTGTGGCCGATGATCTCCCCGGTCCCGCCAAGAAGGTGGAAGAACTCGATCTCGAGCGGCGGGTGGCCGAGTTGCTCGACAGTCTCGGTGATCGCGAGCGCGACATCCTGCGTCTTCGTTTCGGACTCGGCCTCGATCGCCCCCGAACCCTCGAAGAGGTTGGAGCTGAGCTCGGTGTCACGCGAGAACGTATTCGCCAGATCGAAGCAAAGTCGCTGGCGCGCCTTCGATCACCGTTGATGGCGTCACGCCTCCGCGAGTTTCTTGACAGCGAGTGATCGTCGTGCGGCGCCGCAGTCGGAGCGATAGTCTTTGACGGGCCAATCCGGGATAGCTCAGTTGGCAGAGCAGCTGACTGTTAATCAGCGGGTCGCAGGTTCGAGCCCTGCTCCCGGAGCAGTTGACGGGGCCCTCCGGGGCCCCGTTCGACATTTCGGGGCGGTAGCTCAGTGGTTAGAGCAGGGGACTCATAATCCCTGGGTCGTGGGTTCGATCCCCACCCGCCCTACTCGGCTCACCGCTGCGCTCGGATGATCGCTACGGTCGCGCCATGGCTGAACTTCGTGACCCCGTCACCTTCTGCGACCTGACGCTCACCGCGCTGCGTCGCCACGCCCAACGCGAGGCATTCCGCCAGGACGGCCGATCGATGACGTGCGCCGAGGTCGAGGATGCGATCTCACGGATGGTTGCTGTGCTCTGGCAGCGAGGTTTTGAACGCGGCGAAGGTGTTGGAGTGCTATCGCCGAATCGTCCCGAGGTATTCACAGTGCAGACCGCACCGCTGTTCGCTGGCGGTCGCTACACAGCGCTGCATCCACTTGGTTCGTTCGACGATCATCGCTACGCCGTCGATGAAGCCGAATTGCGCTACCTCTTCGTTGACCCGGCATACGCCGCGAGAGGAGCAGAGCTCCTCGAAGCCTGCCCCGTGCTGGAGGCAGTGTTCTCGTTTGGGCCCACCGAGCAGGCCAGTGGGGTAGAAGATCTTGAACCGTTGGTGGCAGCAATTGAGCCAGCGGCACTCGAGTACGGGATGCGCTCCCCCGGGGAATTGGCCTGGCTGCTCTACACCGGTGGCACCACCGGGGTGCCGAAGGCGGCGATGCTGCCCGAGCGTGCTGTGGCTCAGACGGTGTTCTCGGTGTCGGTTGGCTGGGACCTGCCAAAGGAACGGCGCTACCTCGCGGTCGCCCCAATTTCGCATGCGGCCGGGATGCTGATCGTGCCGACATTGCTCGCCGGGGGTTCGGTGAGTCTGATGCGGGGCTTCGACGCAGGTGGTTGGCTCGACACCGTCGCACGCGACCGCATCACACTGTCGCTTCTGGTGCCAACGATGATCTACGCGGTGCTTGACCATCCGGGTTTGGACGACGCTGACCTGTCAAGCCTGCAAACGATCATGTACGGGGCATCTCCGATGTCGCCATCGCGATTGATCGAGGGAATCGAACGCATCGGGCCCGTCTTCGCTCAGCTCTACGGGCAGACCGAATGTGCCGGTCTGACGACGTCGATGGCGCGAGACGAACACGTCGTGAATGACCTCGCTCGACTGTCGTCGTGTGGGCAGCCAATGCCAGGCGTGCGCGTCAGAGTCGTTGGCGACGACGGACAGCCGCTCGGTCCGGGCGAAGCGGGCGAGGTATGTGTTCAGGGCGTCTCGGTCATGGACGGCTATTGGAAGCAGCCGGAGATGACGTCCGAGACGTTGGTCGACGGTTGGCTCCGCACCGGTGACATCGGTGTGTGGTCTGACGACGGTTATCTCACGCTGGTTGACCGGAAGAAAGACATGGTGGTGTCAGGTGGCTTCAATGTGTTCCCACGTGAGATCGAAGACGTCCTCACCTCACATAGCGCGGTGTCGGTCGCGGCCGTGATTGGTGTGCCAGACGACAAGTGGGGAGAGGCCGTCACCGCATTGGTCGTGCTGCGCCCTGGTGCCTCGGCAACGGCCGATGAACTCATTGCCTTGGTCAAGGAACGCAAAGGCGCCATCTATGCCCCAAAGACCATCGAATTCCTGGACGCCCTCCCACTCACTGCGGTGGGCAAACCCGACAAGAAGGTGTTGCGTGCGCAGTACTGGGGTGATCGTTCACGTCACGTGAACTGAAATCTCACGACAGAGATTTCATCTGTGCGACGAGATGTGTCTAAGATCACACTCGACGCAACGGCGCGTTGACTATCGGTACGACTCTTCAGGGGGAAGGAGCACCAGATGGCCCTGCTTGATGTGCAGGACGTAGTAGTTCGCTTCGGAGGTGTGACGGCGCTTGACGGCGCTTCGTTCACGATCGACGACGGACAGATCTGCGGACTGATCGGCCCGAACGGTGCCGGCAAGACGACGTTGTTCAATGTGGTCAGCCGGCTCTACACCTGCGACTCAGGCAGCGTGACGTTCAACGGTCAGGACGTGTTGGCGTCGCCGCCGCACAAGATCGCCGGAATCGGCATTGCTCGAACATTCCAGAACCTTGGTCTGTTCCCGTCTCGGACCGTGCTGGAGAACGTCATGATCGGCGCTCACCACCGCACGAAGACCGAGTTCCTCGCCGCAATGTTCCGCACACCCGCTGCCCGCCGGGAAGAGCGCGAAACCCGCGAGATGGCAATCGGGTTGCTGAACGATCTCGATCTCGCCCACGTAGCGAACAGTCCGGCCGCTGGTCTGCCGTACGGCACCTTGAAGCGCATCGAGATCGCTCGTGCACTGGCTGCTGAGCCGAAGTTGCTGATGCTCGACGAACCGGCCTCGGGTCTCACCCACGGTGAAGTTGATGAGCTCGGTGAGACGGTTCGTTCGCTGCGGGACCGCTATGGCCTCACGGTGTTGCTCGTCGAGCACCACATGTCGATGGTGATGAGCGTCTCTGACAAAGTCGTGGCGTTGGACTTTGGTCGAAAGATTGCAGAGGGAACTCCGGCCGAGGTCCAGCGTGACCCCGCCGTGATCGAGGCATATCTGGGGGTGCAGGCATCATGAGCCTTCTCGAAGTGAACAATTTGGTCGCGGGCTATGGCCCAGTGCAGGTGTTGCATGGCATCAGCTTGTCCGTTGATGAAGGGCAGGTGGCGGTGGTGCTCGGCGCCAATGGGGCCGGAAAGACCACCACGTTGCGTGCACTCACCGGCATGATCAAGACGTCGGGATCCATCGTTCTTGATGGCGAGCAACTCGTCGGCAAGAAGACCGACGAAATCGTCCGGCGCAGAATCGCTCATGTCCCGCAAGGACGTGGCACCGTCGCTCAGTTCTCGGTTGATGAAAACCTTGACCTTGGGGCATATATCCGAAGCGATAAGGCTGGGGTCGCCGCAGACAAGAACAAGATGTTCGAGCTGTTCCCTCGGCTTGCCGAGCGACGTAAGCAGGCAGCAGGCAGCTTGTCGGGCGGCGAGCAGCAGATGCTCGCTATTGCGCGTGCATTGATGTTGAACCCTCGAATTCTCCTACTCGACGAGCCGTCGCTCGGTCTTGCTCCATTGATCATCAAGAACGTGTTCGACACGCTTGGCCAGATCAACAAGGAGTTCAACACCACGATGCTCGTGGTGGAGCAGAACGCCAATCTGGCTCTGAGCATCGCCCAGAGCGCTTTCGTGCTGGAGACCGGGGAAATCGTCGCCTCGGGTCCTGCAGACCAGATCCGTAACGACGACGCCATCCGCAAGGCCTACCTGGGCTACTGAGAGGAGACTGAGATGACTAAGTTCGTTCAACTCGTCGTTGCCGGTATCGAGATCGGCTCGATTTATGCCCTTGTGGCCCTTGCCATTGTCATCATCTATGCCTCAACGGGGTTGAAGAACCTTGCGCAAGGTGAGATGGCGATGTTCTCGGCGTTCATTTCCTTCCAGTTGTACACATGGGGCCTCGGGCCCTGGTTGGCGCTGGTGGTAGCCGTGGTCATCACGTTCTTCCTCGCAATGGGACTGCAGCAGGCGGTACTCCGTCCAGTTCAAGATTCGTCGCTGCTGACGGTGGTGATCGTGACGCTCGGTGTCTTCCTTGCGTTGTCGAGCCTTGCCGGGTTCATCTGGGGATACCTCATTCAGGCCCCGCCGGCACTCTTCCCGGAATCGGCAATCGAGATCGGCTCGATTCGAATTGGAGTGCCAGCCATTGGTGTCTTCTTGGTGCTGTTGGTGTTGGCTGGGGGCCTGTTCGCTCTCTTTCAGTTCACCAAAGTGGGCCTCGCCATGCGGGCAGTTGCCGCCAACAAAGAGACATCGATGCTCGTTGGGGTACCCGTGAATCGAGTGATCATGCTGGGGTTCGGCTTGGCGGCGTCCCTTGGCGCAGCTGGCGGAATCTTCGCTGCGCCAAAGGTGTTCCTCGAGCCCTTCATGATGTTGACGGTGCTCATCTACGCCCTCGCATCAGCGGCATTCGGTGGCCTTGATTCTCCGCTTGGAGCCGTGATCGCGGGCATCTTCATCGGCGTTGTTGAGAACCTCGCAGGTGGCTACATCGGGTTCATTGGTTCAGACCTCAAGATCATCGTTCCGCTCGTCATCATCCTCGGCACGCTGATCTTCCGTCCGCAAGGTCTGCTCGGCCGTAAGTACATTCCGCGAGTCTGACCATGACGACTGCTCAATTAATCGCACTTGACATTTCGATTCGCAAGATGAAAGGGGAGTTCTGAT
>JAPOJQ010000087.1 GCA_029978335.1 Actinomycetota bacterium | reverse complement strand
TTGAAATTGGAATCCATTTCTCGCAGCGTATCTGCAGCGGCAGGGTCAGCGCTGCGAGAAGAGCGCCGCAATGCGCGGGTACAGATTCGCGACGACGTGGTCGCCAAACTCACCGAATCGTTGGAGGGTCGAACACCGTCAATCGAGGTTGAGGCGCATCGGGGTGGTCAACCGCTCTACCCCTATCTTTTCGGCGTCGAATGACCGCTCCAGCCTTGTCGGGCGATGGTCCGCTGACCCTGCGTGACCTTGCGGCACTTGATGTCGATCGACTGCGTGGCGTGGGTGACGCTCGTCGACGAGCATTGGCGGACTACGGCGTCGATACGGTCCTCGATCTGTTGATGTCGTACCCGCGTCGATGGATCGACCGCACGAATCAGATGCGAATCAGCGACGCTGAAATTGGCGCTGAAGTGTTGCTCGTGGTCGAGATTCGTTCAGTCGAGGAGCGCACGGTCAGGAATCGCCGCCGGATGGTGACAGCTCGTGTTGGGGATGGCAGTGGTCAGATCAGCCTGGTGTTCTTCAACCAGCCGTGGCGGATGCGCCAACTCGAGGTTGGCCGATCAGTCGCCGTTCACGGTCGCCTTGAGGAGTTTCGGGGCTTTCGGCAAATGACCAATCCGTTGGTCGACCCGATTGGCGATCGCACCGGGCGCATCGTGCCGATCTATCCGCAAAGCGAGAAGGTCCGGCTCTCGACCTGGGAGATCGCTGGGCTGGTCGAACAGGCGTTGCGCCGATGCGATGCCCGCGGCATTGCCGATCCGGTACCCGAGGAGCAGCTTCGGCGCCTGGGACTGATGTCTCGATTCGAGGCGATGCGCGCGATTCATACGCCAGAGTCAATGGCAGATGCCCAATCGGCTCGACGTCGCCTCGCCTTCGACGAGTTGCTCAGGGTGCAGGTGGCGCTCGTGCGCCGCAAACGCGAGCTTGAGGCAGCCTCGCGTGGGGTCGATCACGTGATCGAGGGCGAACTCATCAACCGATTCTTCGATGCCTTGCCGTTTCCGCTGACCGGGGCCCAGCGTCGGGCCATCGATGAAATCACCGCCGATATGGCATTGACTCGGCCGATGCACCGTTTACTGCAAGGCGACGTTGGTGCTGGCAAGACCGTCGTGGCGATCGCCACCTTGCTCACCGCAGTGCAGGGCGGTCACCAGGGAGCGTTGATGGCGCCAACGGAAGTGCTCGCAGAGCAGCACCACAGTGGGATCACCTCGGTGCTTGCCGATCTGCGGGTGCCAGATACGGCCAATCTCTTTGGTGACCGGCCACTGCGTATTGAGTTGCTCACCAATCGCGTGACGGGCAGCGACCGGCGAGATGTGCTTGCAGGTCTCGCCGATGGTTCGGTCGACCTCGTTGTCGGCACGCATGCATTGATTCAAGATGCGGTCGGTTTCGCCAGCCTTGGAGCAGTCGTCGTTGATGAGCAACACCGTTTCGGTGTGGAGCAGCGCGCCGCCCTGCGCGATAAGGCCTCCGCCCGTCTGCCTGACGTGCTCGTGATGACGGCCACGCCCATTCCACGTACCGCTGCGATGACGGTGTACGGCGACCTTGATGTCAGCGTGCTCGACGAACTCCCGCCGGGTCGAACCCCAATCGTCACTCGTTGGGCCGCTGGGCCGCTTGAGGAGCAGGCAATGTGGGCTCAGATGCGCGACGAGGTGGCGCAGGGCCGTCAGGCATATGTCGTGTGTCCGCTGATTACCGAGAGCGAACATCTCGATGTGGCCTCGGCAGAGGAGACCTATGAGCGCTTGTCGTTATCGGAGCTGGCCGGCCTACGGGTAGGGCTGCTGCATGGCCGAATGGCCCAAGCTGATAAGGAATCGGTGATGTCGGCATTCCGTGCCGGTGACCTTGATGTGTTGGTGGCGACGACAGTGATCGAAGTCGGTGTCGACGTGCCTAATGCAACGGTGATGGCGGTGCTTGATGCGGATCGTTTCGGTATCGCGCAACTTCACCAGTTGCGTGGGCGTGTGGGTCGAGGTCGTTACGCATCGACATGTTGGCTTGCCACCGGCGACAGCGATGGTCCGAATCCCCGAATCGATGCACTGGTTGGGTCGACCGACGGTTTTGAACTCGCTGAGATCGATCTGGATCTGCGTGGTGAGGGCACGTTGATGTCGACCGCTCAGAAAGGACGCAGCGACCTTCGGTTGGCGTCGCTACGCCGCGACCGCGAGTTGGTGGCCGAGGCGAGAGCGGTGGCATTCGACATCGTTGATGCAGACCTGTCGATGTCGGCGAACGCTGTGCTGGCCGATGAGATATCGCTGCTCTTAAGCGCCGATGAGGAAGAGTTCCTCACGAAGTAGTAGCGCTGTCGGGCGCTCCGTCGTCGTTGGGGAGTACGAGGTCCCAGCGATCGAGGCAATCAGCGCACCGGTAGGCGACGATGTCGCCCGGCTCCCACGGTTCGCCTTCGGGTCGTGGATGCGTGAGTAGGAACGCGCGGCCACCGCAGTCGATACAGACGATTTCAGTTTCTGGGGCGATGGCCATCAGATGAGTATGGCTGACGCCGCCCTAACCTTTCCGCCGTGCGTGTGGTAGCCGGTCGACTCGGAGGTCGGCGTCTTGTGGCCCCTGAGGGTCGAGATACCCGGCCCACCACCGATCGGGTCCGGGAGGCGGTCTTCAATGCGCTCGGCTCGGCTGGCCTCATCGATGGGGCGCTGGTGGCTGACCTCTATGCAGGTTCAGGGGCATTGGGAATTGAGGCCATCTCGCGCGGCGCCGCTCATTGCATCTTTGTAGAAACGGACCGTGCCGCCGTCGCTGCGCTTGAGACGAACATTGCTCACCTCGGAATTGCTGCTGAGTGCACGGTCCGACGTTCGCCGGTGGAGGCGTCGTTGGCATCGCTCGACGTCGATGTGGCGCTCGCCGATCCCCCATATGGCGCCGCCGATTGGGGTTCGCTGCTCAGCGTGGTCAAGGCGTCATTCGTCGTCGCTGAGGACGATCACGAAGTGCGTGCACCTTCGGGCTGGCGGGAGGTGAGGGCGCGACGGTACGGACGTACCTGGGTGACCTTCTTGGAACGGGTTGATGATGCGACACCGGATGCGCGCAGCGGCGAACTAGGTTGACGTCACCCATGGCCACTGTGTTCGTTCCCGGAAGCTTTGATCCGATGCACCTCGGGCATCTTGACGTCGTCGATCAAGCTCTTGAGATCTTTGGATCAGTGGTGGTCGGCGTGTTGCACAACCCGTCGAAGCCGTCGGGGCTGTTCACCCCTGACGAGCGCGTCGAGCTCGCACGGGCAACCGTTGAGGGTCGACCCGGGGTCACGGTTGGCGCGTTCAGCGGACTGGCGGTGCAAGCCGCTGCCGAAGCCGGTGCAACGGTGATCGTCAAAGGCCTTCGCACCATGGGCGATTTCGACATTGAACAGCAGATGGCCCAGAACAACGTTGCGCTCACTGGCGTGCGGACGGTGTTCGTTCCGTGCCGACCAGACCGGGCGCACATCAGCAGTCGCTTCATCCGCGAGATCTCAGCGAACGGCGTCAGCGTTGCCCACATGGTGGTGCCAGCGGTGGCCGAAGCGTTGAACCGTCGACACGCCGCCGGAGGTGGATCATGAATCGGCACCCGCTCGACCCGGACGACCTGATGGGACCTGACGAGGCCTACGACGATGACTATGACGACCTCGAAGAGTTCGAGGCGCAGCGGCCGTCGGATCCGCACCTCGGCGATGCCGAGACGCTGCTGCGACGTGCCGTTGACATCGTGGTGACTGCGCCGACGATGCCGCTGTCATCATCACCGAGAATCGACCGGGATGAAATGGTTGAGCTGTTGTCGGAGGCGTTGAATCGGCTCCCTGACGAGCTGCGCCAAGCCCGTCACTTGCTGCGTGAACGCGATGATTTCATTGCTCGCACACGGCGCGAAGCAGCCGAAATCATCGAAGCCGCACGCGTGCAGTCTGAGCGCATGGTGCAACGCACCGAGGTGGTGCGCGCTGCCGAGGCGCGCGCGCGTCACATCATGGAAACGGCCAATAGCGAGTCTCGCCGCCTCAAGCATGAGACCGAAGATTTCCTCGATCAGCGCCTTGCGAGTTTTGAGATCTTGCTCGAACGCCTGACTCGAACGGTCGCCAATGGTCGCCAGAAGCTGTCGATTAGTGGATCGTCGCCGGCCGCGCCGGTCCAGCCCACTGAGGCATCGCCCTCAGACCAGGGCTTCTTCGACCAGGACCTCTGAGGCGAGGTGTTTCACGATGGCGATTCCTCCGGAGCACCGTCCGCTGCGCATCAATATGGTCGAACTCCTCCGCCAGCCCGGAGCAGAACGAACCTCTGATGCAACGATTGACCCAGTCGCACTCGATTGTGTGATCGCTGAGGGTCAATCCCAACCGTCCGGACTCGTCGACGTTGTGGTCCGAGCGGTGGCGGGAACCGACGACGTCGAGGTGCACTGTCACGTGAGTATCCCGTGGGCAGGCGAATGCCGACGGTGCCTCGTCCCGGTGAGTGGAACCGAACGTGTGGAGATTGTGGAGCGGTACCTGCCTGCGGGATCGGGTCACGTGGCGGGTTCACGTGAAGACGCCGAAGTCATCGCTGTCGAGGGTGACCAGATCGATCTCGTGCCGGTGGTGCGTGAGACGATCATGATCGAGTTGCCGGTGGCGCCTCTGTGCTCGCCCGAGTGTGCGGGAATCTGTCCGTTATGCGGGGCTGATCGCAACGCCGCACCTTGTGAGTGTTCGACTGAGGTCCGCGACGATCGATGGGCGGCGCTCGACCAACTGCGTCTTGACGACTGATCCGGTCGGTGCGTGAGGGGCCGAGTGAGCCGATAGCCTTCCGTCGCCCGTGTGGTGCGGTGAGTTCCGTGCCACTTCATGAAGTGACGGAGAGCTCCAGTGGCCGTTCCAAAGAAGAAGAAGTCGAAGTCCAAGACCCGCAGCCGCCGCGCGGGCAACTGGAAGCTTGCGGCCCCAGCGCGCAGCACGTGCCCACGCTGTGGCAGCGCGAAGACGCCGCACACGGTGTGCCAGACGTGCGGTTGGTATCGCAACCGTGTCGTGATCGACGTCGCCTGATCGACTCGCACCCATGCTGCCCGTTGCTGTAGACGCGATGGGCGGCGATCACGCCCCCGACGCGATCGTCGCCGGTGCCCGAACGGCCGCTGAGGCCGGTATTCCCGTCGTGCTCGTCGGACCGAACGATCTTGGTGAACGGCTTGACATCGGCGGTCTGGACCTGATCGAGGCCTCCGAGGTCATCGAGATGGACGATGATCCGGCGCAGGGCGTTCGTCGCAAGAAAGACTCAACACTGGTTCGCGCCGCCGAGGCCGTGCGCGATGGACGCGCTTCGGCGATGGTGTCGGCGGGCAATACCGGCGCAACGATGGCATCAGCGCTCTTGCGTATGGGCCGGATCCGTGGT